>NZ_JBHUZW010000090.1:0-16002 GCF_042667215.1 Cellulomonas sp. NPDC057328
GCGGTGCCCTCCGCACCGCCGCGCACGCGCGTCCGCGGTGACGCGGCCGTCCGCCGCCGCGTCAGAGCTCGGCCTGCCACTCCCCGACGCAGCCCGCGGGACGGAACCCGAGCGCCACGTTGATGGCGAGCATCCAGCTGTTCTCCTCGGCGTTCCACGTGCTGATGCGCCGCACGGAGGGCAGCGTCCGCGCGAGCAGGTCGAGCTGCGCGATCTTCACGAGCATCCCGAGCCGGCGGCCGCGGTGCTCCTTGATGACCAGCGTGTCGCCCTGCCAGACGAACTCGTCGCTGTGGCTCGGCACCTGGAACGAGGAGAACGCGGCGAGCGTCCCGGTCGGCACGTGCTCGACGGCCGACGTCAGCAGGTGCTCCCCGCGGGCGAGCATCTGCGCCTCGGTGGTGCGGATGCGCTCGGCGTCCCAGCTGTCCTCCTCGAGGTCGAGGCCGCCGAGCGGGACGTCGGTGCTCATGCGCGTGTTGAGCAGCGCGAACTGGTCGACCCACTCCTCGGGGCACGAGTCCTGCCACTGCACCACGCGGTAGTCGGCGCCGGCCCGCTCGTGCGCCGCCCGCTCCCGGGCGAGCACGTCGGGATCGACCGGCAGGTGCAGGCGCGAGTGCCGCACGACCTGCTCGAGCACCCAGCCCTGCGCCTGCGCCCAGCGCACCGACGGGTCGTCGGCAGGGATGCGGCCCGAGCCGGTCGGCGCGGACAGCGCGCCCGCACCCCCGGGCGGCTCGACGGCGTGGTCGGTCTCGGCGACGAGCTTCGTGCGGCCGTCGCCGCGCGCGAGCGCCGTCGCGGCCGCGTGCAGCGCGGTGCCGATCCCGCGGCCGCGGTGGCCGGGCAGGACGCCGATGTCGGCGTAGCCGGTGTGCAGGTTCTCGCGCAGCGGCAGGTCCAGGCGCGCGTACCCGACGACGCGGTCGGGGTCGCCGTCGACGCCGTCGGCGAGCGCGACCACGCGCCGGCGGCGCCAGTACTGCTGGTGCTGCAGGTCGGAGAACGCCTCGCGCTCGGTGGAGGCGAAGTCGTCGTGCCCCCACTCGGCGCGGATCACGGCGTTGCGCGCCCGCACCAGACCGACGAGCAGCCAGCCGTCGGCGTCCTCGGGGGTGACGACGAGCGGGAGCTCGCGCAGGGTCCAGGTCGTGGTCGTGCCGTCCATGCCCGCCACTGTCCTCGCGCCCGCCCGCCGACGTCGACGCATTTCCGCCACCGTCCACCGACCCGCCCACCACCCGCCCACCACCACCCGTGGGCCCCCGTCGGCCCCCACGCCGACCCACCCGCACGCCGAGATCGCCGGGTGCACCGCGAGGTCGCCGGTCCGAGCAGGCGACCTCGCGACCGGACGGGCGACCTCGGCGAGGTGGGGGTCCGGTGGCCTCGGCAGGGAGGGCCGTCCGGGGGGCGGCGGAGGGCCTGGCGGGTGGGGGTGGTGCGGCGGGGCTAGGGTGCGCCGGTGGTGTGGCTCGAGGTCGTCGGATGGGCCGGCTCGGTGCTGGTCGTGCTCTCGCTCATGCAGGCGCGCGTGTGGCGCTTCCGCGTCATGAACCTGGTGGGGTCGCTGCTGGCCACCGCCTACAACGCCGTGTTCGGGATCTGGGCGTTCGCGGCGATGAACGGTGCGATCTCGCTCATCAACGTGTACTGGCTGTGGCGGCTGCGCCGGGAGCGGGACGACGCGCGCGTGTACGCGGTCGTCGCGGTCGCCCCGGACGACGCGTACCTGCGGCACGTGCTCGCGGTGCACGCGGACGACGTCGCCCGGCACCGCACGGTCCCGGCCCTCAACGTCGAGGCGGGCGACGGCGACGAGCTCGCGTTCCTCGTCGTGCGCGGCGACGAGACGGTCGGCGTGGTGCTGGTCCGCGACTCGGGAGGCGGCACGGGCCTGGTGCTGCTCGACTGGGTCACGCCGCGGTTCCGCGACTTCACCCCCGGTGAGTTCGTGTACCGCGGCACGGACGTGTTCGCGGCGCACGGCCTGCGGCGGCTGGTGGTGCCGAGCGCGCCGCCGGGCTCGGCGCCGTACCTGGAGCGGGTCGGCTTCCGGCGCGTCGACGGCGACGCGTGGGAGCGCGCGGTGGCCGCCGCCTGAGGCGCGTACGGGCTGGCGTACGGACGTCCGCGCGCTAGAGTTCGGACACCCGAACTTGAGGAGGAGCCGTGGCCGCGCCCGCCGTCGACCAGCCGAGCCCGCCGACGCGGCCCGGGCGGCCGCGGCGCGGCGTGCCCGTCCTGCTCGGGCCCGCGTTCGTCGCCGCCGTCGCCTACGTCGACCCCGGCAACGTCGCCGCCAACCTCACCGCGGGCGCCCGCTACGGGTACCTGCTGCTGTGGGTGCTCGTCGCCGCGAACGTCATGGCCGTGCTCGTGCAGTACCAGTCGGCGAAGCTCGGGCTGGTCACGGGGGAGTCGCTGCCCGGCGTGCTCGGCCGGCGGCTGCGGCGCGGCCCGCGCCTCGCCTACTGGCTGCAGGCGGAGCTCGTCGCCGCGGCCACCGACGTCGCCGAGGTCGTCGGCGGCGCGATCGCGCTGCACCTGCTGTTCGGCGTGCCGCTGCCGCTCGGCGGGCTGCTCGTGGGCGTCGCGTCGATGGCGCTGCTCGTGACGCAGGACCGGTTCGGGCAGCGGAGGTTCGAGGCCGTCGTCGTGACCCTGCTGGGCGTCATCACCGTCGGGTTCCTGTGCGGGCTCGTCGTCGACCCGCCCGACGCGGGCGGCGTGCTCGGCGGGCTCGTGCCGCGCTTCGCGGGCACCGACTCCGTGCTGCTCGCGGCGAGCATGCTCGGCGCGACCGTCATGCCGCACGCCATCTACGTGCACTCCGCGCTGGTCCGCGACCGGCACGGGCACGCTCCCGCCGGCGACGGCCGCCGCCTCCTGCTGCGCGCCACCCGCTGGGACGTCGCCACCGCGCTCGCGGTCGCCGGCGCCGTCAACATCGGCCTGCTGCTCCTCGCCGCCGCGGGCCTGCAGGGCACCGAGGGCACCGACTCCATCGAGGGCGCGCACGGCGCCATCGTCGACGCGCTCGGCCCGGGCATCGGCATCGCCTTCGCCGTCGGGCTGCTGGCCTCGGGTCTGGCGTCGACGTCGGTCGGCGCCTACGCCGGCGCGGCGATCATGGAGGGGCTCGTCCGCAGGCGCGTGCCGCTGCTCGTGCGCCGGGCCGTGACGATCACGCCCGCGATCCTCCTGCTGGCGCTCGGCGCCGACCCCACCTGGACGCTCGTGCTCAGCCAGGTCGTGCTCAGCTTCGGCATCCCGTTCGCGCTCGTCCCGCTCGTGCGGCTCGGCCGGGACCGCGCGCTCATGGGCGCCGACCGCAACGGCGCGTGGCTGCAGGCCGTGCTGTGGGTCGTCGTGACGCTCGTCGTCGCGCTCAACCTCGCGCTGCTGGTGCTGCTCGTCACGGGCTGACGGCGTCGGCACCGGCACCCGCGCCGGCCGCCGCGCGCGCCACCGCCAGCCGCTCGGCCAGGTGCGTGCGCTCGGCGGTGTCCGGCACCAGCGCGAGCGCCCGCCCCAGCTCCGCGACGGCCTCGTCCGCCCGGCCCGCGCGCAGCAGCAGCTCCCCGCGCACGGCCGGCAGCCGGTGGTGGTGGACGAGCACGTCGTCGAGGCCGTCGAGCAGCGCCAGGCCCGCCTCCGGTCCCACGCCCTCGGCGACCGCGACGGCGCGCGCGAGCCGCACCACCGGCGACCCGGTCCGGCGCTCGAGCGCCGCGTACAGCCCGGCGACGACGTCCCACCGCGTGTCCGCGGCGGTCGGGGCCGACGCGTGCTCGGCGGCGACGAGCGCCTGGAGGCGGTGGTCCTCGGCGAGGCCCTCGAGCGGCGGCAGCGCGCGCACGAGCGCGAGCCCCTCGGCGATCTCGTGCGCGTGCCAGCGGGAGCGGTCCTGGTCGGGCAGCAGGACGATCCGCCCGTCGGCGTCGAGGCGCGTGTCGCGGCGCGAGTGCTGGAGCAGCATGAGCGCGAGCAGCGCGCGCAGGCCGGGGCGGCCGCCGAGCAGCCGGTCGAGCTCGCGCGTGAGCCGGATCGCCTCGTGCGCGAGGTCGACGCGCAGGCCGCCGGGCGCCTCCGCGGGCTGGTACCCGGCCGTGAACACGAGGTACAGCACCGTCGCGACCGTGTCGAGGCGCTCGTCGAGCCGGTCCGACGGCGGCACCGCGAACGGGATGCCGGACGTCGCGAGCCGCTTCTTCGCCCGCGTCAGCCGCGCCGACATCGCCGTGTGCTGCACGAGCTGCAGCCGCGCGATGTCGGCCGTGCCGAGCCCGACGACGAAGCGCAGCGTCAGCGCGACGCGGTCGGCCGGCGCCAGCGCGGGGTGGCAGCACGCCAGCACGAGGCGCAGCTGGTCGTCGGCGACGTGCTCGCCGGGGTCGACGGCCGCGGCCGCCAGCTCCCGCACGCGCGCGTCCACGACCATGAGCGGCTCCTTGCGGCGGTGCACGGCCTGCGTGCGCAGCCGGTCGAGCACCCGGCGGCGCGCCGCGGTGAGCAGCCACGCCCCGGGGCTCGTCGGCACGCCGTCGACCGGCCACGTGCGGGCCGCGGCCTCGAACGCGTCGGCCGCGCCGTCCTCCGCCAGGTCGGGGCTCGCGAACTGCCCGACCAGCAGCGCGACGACGTGCGACCAGTGCGCGCGCCACGCGTCGGCGAGCGCGGCGTCGACGTCGGTGCGGCGGCGGCCGTCAGCCACGCGCACCCGCCGGTGCCGCGCCCGCCGCCGAGGTCACTGGCCCTCGGTGTAGGGCACGACGGGCCGGATCTCCACCGTCCCGCCGTCCATGATCATCGGCAGGAGCGCCTGCAGCCCCGGCAGGTCGGCCGTGCGGATGAGGTAGTACCCGCCGAGCTGCTCCACCGTCTCCGTGTACGGGCCGTCGACGACCTCGGAGCCGTCGGCGCCGGGCCGCACGAGCGTCGCCGTGCGCGCGGTGTCGAGCTCCTCGCCGCCGAGGATCTCGTGCCCGCCCTCGACGCAGGCTTTGGAGAAGCGGTCGTGGTCCGCGAAGGCGGCCGTGCGCTGCTCGGGCGTCGCGTTGACCCACGGTGCCTCGTCGCCCCACAGCATCACGAGGTAGGTGCGTGCGTCGGCCATGGTGGTCCCCTCTCGTCGCAGGGCACCCACTGTGCCCGTCACGACCCATGACGCGCGAGGGTCCGGGATTTCGACAGGCCCTGCCGGCGGTCCCTCGCCCTGCGGCCCGCGCCCGCCCGACCTAGCGTGGCAGGGACATCGCACCCCACCCGAAGGAGCGAGAGACATGCCCGACACCGACGTCACCGGCCGCCGCGTGCTCGCCGTCGTCACGAACTACGGCGTGGAGCAGGACGAGCTCGTCGTCCCCGTGCGGCACCTGCGGGACGCCGGCGCCCAGGTCGACGTCGCCGCCGTCGAGGACGGGCCGATCCGGACGCTGGTCGGCGACAAGGACCCCGGCGAGTCGGTCGACCCCGACACCGTGCTGTCCGCCGTCGACGCGTCCGGCTACGACATGCTGCTGCTGCCCGGCGGCACCATCAACGCCGACAACCTGCGCCTGCAGGACGACGCCCCGGCGCTCGTCAAGGAGTTCACGTCGGACGGCCGCCCCGTCGCGGCGATCTGCCACGGCCCGTGGGCGCTCGTCGAGGCGGGCGTGCTCGAGGGCAAGACGCTCACGTCCTACCCGTCGCTGCGCACCGACGTCCGCAACGCGGGGGGTGAGTGGGTCGACCGCTCCGTCGTGAGCGACGACGCGGGCGGCTGGACGCTCGTCACGTCGCGGACCCCCGACGACCTCGACGACTTCCTCGGCGCGGTGGACGCCGTCCTGGGGGCGACCGGGTCGGGGGCAGCCTGACCGCCCTCGCCCCACGGCGGGTGGACATTCCGGATATCCGTCACTCCGGCGTCACAGCCGCGCCTCGCGCCGGTTAGCGTCGCTGCATGGCGAACCAGAGCGACCCCCGGGCGGTGGAGGAGGAGCGCGTGACGGCGGTCCGGGAGCTCGGCCTCCTCGACACCCCGCCGGAGGAGCGCTTCGACCGGGTCGTGCGGCTGGCGCAGCAGCTGTTCGACGTGCCGACGGCGTACGTGTCGCTGGTCGACCGGGACCGGCTGTTCTACAAGGCGAAGGTCGGGCTCGACCTGCTGGAGGCGCCGCGGGACACGTCGTTCTGCCGGCTCACGATCGAGGACGGCGAGACGTTCGTCATCGAGGACGCGGCCGCCGACCCGCGCTTCACCACCAACCCGTGGGTGGTCGACGACCCCGGCCTGCGCTTCTACGCCGGCCATCCCCTGGCGGCGGGCGGCCACCGCGTCGGCACGCTGTGCCTGGTCGACAACCGGGCGCGCGTGTTCGGCGAGGCCGACCGTGCCCTGCTGCGCGACCTGGCCGCGTGGGTCGAGGAGGAGCTCGTCGTCGTCGAGGAGCTCGAGCGGGCGGCGCACGTCCAGGCGGGGCTGCTGCCCGCCGCGCCGCCCCGGGTCGACGGCTGGGAGGTCGCCGGCGCGTGCCAGCCGGCCCGGGGAGTGGGCGGGGACTTCTACGACTGGGCGCCGACGCCGACCGGGGTGACGCTGTCGATCGCCGACGTCATGGGCAAGGGCATGGGCGCCGCGATCATCGCCGCGACGGTGCGGGCCGTGCTGCGGGCGGCGTCCCGGCGGGGCGACGTCGAGCAGGCGGTCGCCGCGGCCGAGGAGGCGCTCGCCTCCGACCTCACGCAGACGGCGACGTTCGCGACGCTCCTGCACGCCCACGTCGAGGCGGCGACGGGCGAGGTCTCCTACGTCGACGCGGGCCACGGCCTGTCCGCCGTCGTCCGCGCGGACGGCGGCGTGCACCGGCTGGCCCCCGGCGGCCCGCCGCTGGGCTTCCTGCTGGACGTCGCGCCGGGCGAGGCGGTCCGGGACGCCGAGCGGCTGACGCTGGCGCCGGGCGACCTGCTGCTCGCCGTGAGCGACGGCGTGGTCGACGCCCTCGGCGGCGACGTCGCGGTGATGGACGAGGTCGCGGCGACGGCCGTCGGCGCGGCGACCGCCGCGGAGGCGGTCGACCGCGTGCTGGCCCTCGCCGCCCGCAGCGGGACGCGACCGGACGACGTCACCGTCGTCGCGGTCCGGCGCGGGGACACCGCGTGAGACGCGAGCTCGGCCTGCGCGTCGTCATCACGCTCACGCTGGTGCTGGGCCTCAACTACACCGTCTGGCGCTGGCTGGAGTCGGTCAACTGGTCGGCGTGGTGGATCGCCGTGCCGCTCGTGCTCGCCGAGACGTACTCGTTCGTCGACGTCACCCTGTTCGGCATCACGATGTGGCGCGCGAAGCAGCGCGAGGACCCGGGCCCGCCGCCCGACGGCGTGACGGTCGACGTCTTCATCACGACGTACGACGAGCCCGTCCCGCTCGTCGCGCGCACCGCCGAGGCCGCGCGCGACATCCGCTACCCGCACCGCACCTGGGTGCTGGACGACGGCGCCCGGGCCGAGATGCGCGCCGCCGCGGAGCGCCTGGGCGTCGGCTACATCGTGCGCGGCGAGGACTGGGCCGACCGGCCGAAGCACGCCAAGGCGGGCAACCTCAACAACGCGCTGGCGCTCACCGAGGGCGAGCTGGTCCTCGTGCTCGACGCCGACCAGATCCCGGCGCCGGAGATCCTCGACCGCACCCTCGCGTACTTCGACGACCCGCAGGTGGCGCTCGTCCAGACGCCGCAGTTCTTCACGAACGTGCCGGACGCCGACCCGCTGGGGAGCCAGGCGCCGCTGTTCTACGGCCCGATCCAGCAGGGCAAGGACGGCTGGAACGCGGCCTTCTTCTGCGGCTCCAACGCGATCCTGCGCCGCGACGCCCTCATGCAGCTCGGCCTCGTCGGGTACGTGCGCGAGACGGAGCGCACGGTGCGCGAGGCGCTCGCCACGTCCCGGCGCGTGCTCCAGCGCGCGCGGCGCCGTGCCGACGACCCGCGGGTCGCCGCGGCCCTCGACGACGTCGCGCAGGCGGCGGCGCGGGCCCTGCGCGACCTCGACGCCGGCGAGGCGCTCGCCGACGTCACGTACGCGTTCCAGCGCCGCGTGGACGAGGTGTCCGGGACGGTCGTGGCCGGCGACATGGCGTCGATCCGCGCCGACCTCGAGGCCCTCGGGGCGCTCGCGCCCGCGCTCGCCGCCGACGGGCCGGCCGCACCCGCCGGGGCGGGGCAGACCGCCACCGTCGTGGACGAGGACGCGCTCGCCGCCCTGGCCGCCCGCGAGTGGTCCCCGCTGGGCGCGCTCGAGTCCGTGCGGGCCCTCCTGCGCGCGGTCGACGTCGACCGCTCCGACGAGGCCCTGGCGGTCATGCCGGTCGCGACGCTGTCGGTCACGGAGGACATGGCGACCGCGATGCGGCTGCACTCCCTCGGCTGGCGGACCGTCTACCACCACGAGTCGCTGGCGCACGGCCTGGCGCCGGAGGACCTCGGGACGATGATCACGCAGCGCCTGCGCTGGGCCCAGGGGACGATGCAGGTCTTCCTGCAGGAGAACCCGCTGACCGTGCGAGGCCTGCGGCTCGGGCAGCGGCTCATGTACGCGGCGACGATGTGGAGCTACCTGTCCGGCTTCGCCGCCGTCGTCTACCTGGCGGCCCCGGTGATCTTCCTGTGCTTCGGCGTGCTGCCGGTCACCGCGTGGAGCGTGGACTTCTTCCTGCGGTTCCTGCCGTTCCAGATCGCCAGCCAGCTGCTGTTCCTCACCGCCGCGCGCGGCCTGCGGACGTGGCGGGGGCAGCAGTACTCGCTGGCGCTCTTCCCGGTGTGGATCAAGGCGACGTGGACGGCGGCGGCGAACGTGTGGTGGGGGCGGCCGCTCGGCTTCGCCGTGACGCCCAAGGTCCGCCAGTCGCAGACGGGCGCGTGGCGGCTCGTCCGGCCGCAGCTCGCCGCGATGGCGACCCTCGTGGTGGCGGCCGTCATCGGGATCGTGCGGTGGTCGCTGGGGTACGCACCCTGGGTGGGCACCGCGGTGAACCTGGCGTGGGTCGTCTACGACCTCGTCGTGCTGAGCGTGATCGTGCAGGCGCTGCGGTACCGCGGGTACCAGGGCGCCGAGGAGGAGGGCTGATGGAGATCGGGACGGACGTGCGGGGCGGCGGGGTGGCCGTGCTGCGGCCGCAGGGTCGGCTGACGATGGTCACGGCCGGCGAGCTCAAGGCGGAGGTCGACCGCGTGGTGGAGGCCGGCGACGCGGTGGTGGTCGTCGACCTGACGGACACGTCCTTCATGGACTCGTCCGGGCTGGGTGCGCTCGTCGGGGGACTGCGCCGGGCGCGCGCCGCCGGCGGGGACCTGCGGATCGCCTGCGTCGGTGCGCAGGTCATGACGGTGCTGCGGCTGACGACGATGGACCGGGTGCTCCGGCCCTACGGCACGGTCGAGGACGCCCTCGGTGCCTGACGTCCGGGTCGACGTCGCGCTCGACGGCGAGGACGCGGAGACCGTGCTCGACCGCGCCCACGGTGCGCTCGAGCGGCTGTGGGTCCAGGTGCCGGACGTCGGTGACATGGACCGGATCGCGGTGGAGACGGCGCTCGTCGAGGTGGCCGGGAACGTGGTGCGCCACGGCCCGGACGGCCGCTGGCACGGGCCGGGCCTGCACGTGACGGTCGGCGCCGACGCCGTCGTGGTCGTCATCGACCAGGACGGTCTGCCGCTGTCGCTCGACCCCGCGCCGGCGATGCCGGGACCGGAGGCGGAGTCCGGTCGGGGCCTGCCCCTGGTGCACGCGCTCGTCGACGTCGTCTGCACGGCCCGGCCCGGCGGCACCCGGTGGACGCTCACCCGGCGACGGTCTGCATGACCTCCGTGGGGCCGGTCCCCGTGCCGGGGACGCGCTCGTCCTCGGCCGCCCTCAGGTGCCGCTCGCGGAGCACCGGCAGGCACAGCAGCAGGACGAGGTCGAGGACGGTCGCGACCGCGAACACCCACACGAGCCCGACCTCCTGGGCGATGAGTCCGCCGAGCAGCGCGCCGACGGGCATGGTGCCCCACGCCAGCAGGCGGTAGGCGCTGTTGAGGCGGCCGAGCAGGTGGTCGGGCGTGAGCCGCTGGCGCAGCGACACGGTGACGACGTTCCACACGGCGATGCCGGCGCCGGCCAGCGCCCACACGCCGGCGACGACGAGGACGCTCGTGGTCAGCGCCGGCACGGCGTGCGACGCGGCGGCGACGAGGATGCACAGCGCGAGGCTGACGGTGCGGCCGAGCCGCCCGGCGATCCACGTCGCGGCGAGCGACCCCAGGACGGCGCCGACGGCCACCGAGGTCATGAGCGCGCCGTACCCCGGCTCGGACAGGCCGAGCGGCGAGTCGGGGCCGACCGCCCACAGGACGAAGACGGCCATCATCGCGGACTCCGCGAGGTTGGAGACCCCGACCATGAGCGCGAGCGTGCGCAGCACGGGACGCTGCCAGAGGAAGCGCAGGCCCTCGCCGACCTCGGCCCGCAGCGTGGTGCGCGGCGCCGACGCCACCGCGTCCGTCCGGCCGGCGCGGAACGTGCCCCGCACGCCCAGCAGCGCGAGCACCGCGAGGACCCACAGCAGCGCGGGCGCCCCGGTCGCGACCGCGACGCCCGCGGCCACGAGGAACCCCCCGAGCGGGGGACCGACGAACTGGTTGGCGGTCACCTCGACGGCGTACAGCCGCCCGTTCGCCCGGTCGAGCTCCGCGCGGCCGACGACCCGCGGCAGGATCGACTGCGCGCTCGTGTCGTGGAAGACCTCGGCCGTGCCGATGACGACGGCCACGCCGTACAGCAGCACGAGCGAGCCGGTGCCGGTGAGGGGCACCGCGACGAGCGCGACGAGGGCGCCCGCGCGGACGAGGTTGGCGACGAGCATGGTCCGGCGCCGGTCCCACCGGTCGGCCAGGGCGCCCGCGGGCAGGGACGCGACGAGCCACGGGAGGGACAGCGCGAGCGGGATGCCGGCGATGACGACCGGGGAGTCCGTGTAGCGGAGCGCGACCAGCGGCAGCGCCGTCTTCAGCACGCCGTCGGCAGCGTTCGACAGCCCGGACGACGTCCACAGCCACCAGAACGCGGAACGGTGCCCGGGCGTCGGCATGGGCGGCACCGTAGCAGTTTCACGCAGGGCGTTGACAAGAGTGCACGGCGACGTTCACGGCGGTCGTGACGCCCTGCGCGCGTGCCCGGGACGTCCCGTTCCGTCCCGGCGACCCACGTGCGCACGTGCGCACGGTACGGTCCGCGGATGGCCGTCACGAGCGCCGGGATCCTCCTGCACCACGGCGGCCCCGCGCCGCGCGTGCTGATCGCCCACATGGGTGGTCCGTACTGGGCGCGCAAGGACGCCCGCGCGTGGACCGTCCCCAAGGGCCTCGTCGAGCCGGGGGAGGACGTCGTCACCGCGGCGCACCGCGAGTTCCGCGAGGAGGTCGGCGTGCCGGCGCCGGACCTGCCGGCCGTCGAGCTCGGCGCGTTCCGGTACGCGTCCGGCAAGGTCGTCGTGGTGCTCGCGGTCGAGGTGCCGGCGGACCTCGTCGGGTCGCCCGCCGACCCCGCGTCCGACGACCTGACGACGCGCCCGGGCGTCAGCACCGTGGAGGTCGAGTGGCCGCCGCGGTCCGGGCGGCGGCTGACGTTCCCCGAGGTCGACCGCGCGCAGTGGACGACCTGGGACGACGCGCGCGAGCGCCTCGTCGCCGGGCAGGTGCCCGCGATCGACGCCCTCGCCGCCCGCGGCGTGCCGGCATGAGCGCCGACGCATGAGCGCCGACGCATGAGCGCCGACGCATGAGCGCCGACGTCCGCACCGACGACGGCGGGCGCGGCCGCTGGAACCACAACGTGCACTACCACCGCGTCGTGCTCGACGCGGTGCCCGCCGGCGCGCGGACGGCGCTCGACGTCGGGTGCGGCGAGGGCACGCTCGCCCGGCGTCTGCGCGAGCGCGTGCCGGAGGTGACCGGCGTCGACCTGCACGGCCCCAGCCTGGCGGCCGCGCGGGCGGCCGGCGGCGACGTCGCCTGGGTCGAGGGCGACGTGCTGACGCACCCCTTCGCGCCGGCGTCGTTCGACGTCGTCGCGTCGGTCGCGACGCTGCACCACCAGGACGCGCGCGCCGGCCTGCTGCGTCTGGCCGAGCTCGTGCGTCCCGGCGGGCGGCTCGCGGTCGTGGGCCTCGCCCGGGTGTCGTCGCCGCTCGACCTGCCGTACGAGGCGGCGGGGCTGCTGATGTCGCCGGTGGCACGCCGGCGCCGCGGGTACTGGGAGCACCCGTCGCCGACCGTCTGGCCGCCGCCCGCGACGTACGCCGAGATGCGCGCCCTGGTGCGGGAGCTGCTGCCCGGCGCGCGCTACCGGCGGCACGTCTACTGGCGGTGGTCGGCCGTCTGGACGCGCCCACCGGCCTGACCGTCCTCCGGGCCGTCGCTCGGCGCGCGGGGCACCGGTGCCGTGGTTAGCGTCGACGACGTCGACCACGGGAGGGGTGCACGATGACGCTGGAGGGCAAGGTCGCGCTCGTGACGGGCGCGGGGTCGGGCATCGGGCGGGCGACCGCCGTGCGGCTCGCGCGCGAGGGCGCCACGGTCGTGCCGCTGGGGCACGGGCAGGAGAGCGCGGACGACGTCGCCGAGGAGATCCGCCGCGACGGCGGGACCGCGCTCCCCGTGGCGGGCGACGTGGGCGACGCCGGCACGGTGCGGGACGTGGTGGCGCGGATCGAGCGGGAGCTCGGGCGGCTCGACGTCGTCGTCGCGAACGCCGGTGTCAACGGCGTCTGGGCCCCGCTCGAGGAGCTGGAGCCGGAGGAGTGGGCCAGCACGATCGGCACCAACCTCACGGGCACGTTCCTCACCGTGCGGTACGCGGTTCCGCTGCTCGTGCGGCAGGGCGGTGCGGTGGTGGTCGTCGCGTCGATCAACGGGACGCGGACGTTCAGCAACTCGGGGGCGTCGGCGTACGCGACGAGCAAGGCGGGCCAGGTCGCGTTCGCGCGCATGGCCGCCGTCGAGCTCGGCCCGCGCGGCGTCCGCGTCAACTCCGTGTGCCCGGGGGCGATCGACACCGAGATCGACGACAACACCGAGCAGCGCGGCACCGAGGGCCTCGGCGTGCCGGCCGAGTACCCCGAGGGGCAGATCCCGCTGACGGGCGAGCGGTCGGGCTCGGCGGCGCAGGTCGCCGACACGATCGCGTACCTCGTCTCCGACGCGGCGAGCCACGTGACCGGCACCGAGGTGTTCGTCGACGGAGGGCAGTCGCTCATCGCCTGACGCGGCACGTCACATCGCGTCGAGCACGTTCGTGCCGTCCGAGAGCACGACGGACAGCAGCCCCACCAGGTTGCCGTCCGGGTCGTGCAGGTAGCCGAGGCGGCCGACGCCGGGCATGTCGTCGAGCGGGAGGGCGACCGTCGCCCCGAGCTCGAGCGCGCGCCGGAACAGCGCGTCGACGCTGCCGTCGACGCCGACCACCAGGTTCGCGCCCTTGACGGGTGCGCCCGGCTCGGGGCGCGGCCCGCGCCGGCGCGTCAGGCCGCCGTTGATGCCGGCGCCGGCCCGGCCGGGCGTGATCGCGTCCTCGCCGGTGTCGACGGCCCAGTACTCCAGGTCGCCGAAGCGCGTGAACGTCCAGCCGAGCAGGGTCGAGTAGAAGTCGACGAGCACCTGCGGCTCGGTCGCGTGGATCTCGAAGTGCCCGACCAGGTTGCCCATGCCGACCTCCCGTACGCCGTCCCCGCGGCGGTCGCCCGCGCGGACGGGCGGTGCCCGACGGCGGTGGGGACGATCCGGACACTACGCGCTCGCCACGCCGCGCGGGGTCCCGGCGCCGCGATACGCGCGCTGCGGGCTCGGCGTCAGGCCTCCGGTGCCGGCTGCTCGTCGGCGTGGGCCACGTGCCGCAGCTGGCGCCAGATGAGCACGACGAACACCGCCGAGCCGACGAACGCGAACCAGAACGGCGCCGTCACGCCGTACCGCTGGGCGAGCACGCCGCCGAGTCCGGCACCGACCACCAGCCCGCCGAAGACGCCGACGAGGTTGACGCTGCCGACGCGCCCCTGGAGCCGGCCCGGGACGGCGCGCTGGCGCACGGTCACCGACGTGGTGCCCCAGACAAACGCGTGCGCCCCGAACACGAAGAAGATGCCCAGCGCGAGCCACGCCTGCGTCGTCAGCGCCAGGGCGAGGTGCGTCAGCGTCTCGATGACGAGCCCGATGCGCAGGAGGTTCGCGAGCGACACGCGCGCGGTCAGCCACCCGTATGCGGCGATGCCCGCGAGCCCGCCGACCGCCTGCGTCGTCGTCAGGAGCCCGTAGCCCACGTCGCCGAGCCCGAGCCGCTCCTGGGCGTAGAGCACCAGCACGGAGAACGCGGCGCCGAACGTGACGTTGAAGATGAGGATCGTCAGCACGAGCGTGCGCACGGCGGCGTGGTGCCGCACCCACCGCACGCCCTCGGCGACGTCGGCGAGCACGTGGCTGCGCTCGTGGTGCTCCGGCCCGCGCAGAGGCAGGCGCACGCGCGAGACGAGTGCGACGCCGGCGCCGACGAGCAGCGCGTCCGCGGCGACCGGCCACGCGTGCCCGGCGGCGAAGAGCGCGGCGCCGAGCGGCGGGCCGGCGAGCTGGTTGAGCGCGATGAAGCCGGTCTGCACGCGGGCGTTCGCGACCGCGAGGTCGTCGCGCGCGACGAGCGTCGGGACGAGGGTGCCGGACGTGTTGTCGGCGAAGGTCTCGGCGGTCGCGACGAGGAAGAGCGCCGCCAGCACGACGGCGATGGGCGCGGCGTCGAGGGCCACGGCCGCCGCGAGGGCCGCGAGCACGCCCACGCGGACGACGTTGACGGCGATCACCAGGCCGCGCCGGTCGAGCCGGTCGGTGAGCACGCCGGCCCACAGCCCGAACAGCAGCGGCGGCAGCCACGTGAGCAGCGCGGCCAGGGCCACGAGGAACGCGTCGTCCGTGCGCGACGCGACGAGCAGCGGACCGGCGGCGAGCAGCAGGCCGTCGCCGAGGTTGGTCGACCACGACGACGCGAGCAGCCACCGGAAGCCGGTGCCGAGCCGCGCGGGCAGCACGCGGTCGACGAGGCGGGGGCGCGCGGCCGGCCAGGAGGCCGACGACGAGGCGGGCGGTCCGCCGCGGGGCGCGGTCGGCACCGGGGAGGTGGCCGTCACGTCGTCGGCCGGGGTGGTCGCGCCCGCGGACGGCGGACCGTCGGCCGTCACGACGGGCGCCCGGCGCGGGCGCACGAGGGCGCGGCGGGACCCGGCGGGACGTGCGGCGACATGCCTTGATGGTGCCCGCTGCGACGCGGCCGCCGCACGGGCATTCCGTCAGCCGCGGCGGCGGAGGTGCCGCACGCCGGCGCCCCGCAGCCGGTGCGGGCGGTCGGCGACGACCCGGAATCCTCCCGGGCCCGGGGGCTCCGGACGGGTGGGAGACGTGCTGCGGATCCGGACCCATCCGGGGGAGCGGGGCGCTCCGAACCACGTGCAGGACGCGGCGCGATCCGGACCCATCCACGGGTCGGGGCGCTCCGAACCACCACCGCGGCACCGTACGGTGCCGCGACCGGGGCACCGGCCGGTGCCGGCGACGGGAGGAGGCGACGTGCGACGACGTGACGTGTGGCGCCGCGCCCTCCTCACCGCTGCCGCCGGCGCGGGTCTGTGGACCGGTGCCGCCGTGCTCGCCGCACCGGCGCAGGCGGCCGAGCCGCCCGAAACGGGGTCGCTCGGTGGCGTCGTGCAGGTGGTCGGCGAGACGGTCGGGGGCACGGTGGGCGGTGTCGTCGACGCCGTGGTGCCGCAGGCCCCGGCGGCTCCCGCGCCCGCCGCGCCGACCGTCCCCGAGGCGACGCCCGCGCCGCCGGCTGCACCGGCGACGGCTGCGCCCGCGGCGGCTGCACCCGCGCCCCCCGCGGACCGGCCCGCGCCGTCGCCGGCCCCCCTGATCGACGCGGTGGCGACCGTGACGGAGC
>NZ_JBHUZW010000091.1:0-15990 GCF_042667215.1 Cellulomonas sp. NPDC057328
CCCCGGCACCCCACGGGTGCCGGGGCGTCCGTGCGCGTGGCGCTGGTCGGCGTGGCCGGCGGGCCGCGCGCAGCGGGTGAGACCGTGCCCGGCTCGCCCCCAAACGTCCGAAAGGCCTGGTCAGACGGCCGTCCAGGTGGTCGCCGCCCGTGTGCCGGTGCCCTGGGGGCGGGTTAGCGTTGCCCGAGCCGTCGGGGGGAGAAGCGGGTGGCGGGGGAGCAGTACGAGGTCCTCGTGGTCGAGGACGACGTCGACACCGCGCAGTACGTGCGCACCGTGCTGAGCCGGCGCGGCGGCATGTCCGTCACGGTCGTGCACGACCCCGCGTCCGCCCTGGCCGAGGTCGCGCAGCGGACGTTCGACGCCGTCGTGACCGACATCCAGATGCCCGGCATGAGCGGCCTCGAGCTGCTCGTCGAGCTGCGGTCCCGGGCGCCGGGCGTCCCGGTGGCCGTCATGACGGCGTTCGCGAGCGTCGACTACGCGGTCGAGGCGCTGCGGCGCGACGCCGACGAGTTCCTCGTCAAGCCGGTCGCCGCCGGCATGCTGCTCGAGCGCGTCACCGCGCTCGCGGCGGAGGGGCGCCGGCGCGCCACGGCGACCTCGGGCGCGGTCGTCCTCGCGATCGGCGCCCACCCCGACGACGTCGAGATCGGCGTGGGCGCCACGCTCGCCTCGCACCGGGCGGCGGGCGACTCCGTGGTGGTCCTGACGATGTCGGGCGGTGCGGTGGGCGGCGACGCCGACGCGCGCCGGCGCGAGGCGCTGGCGGCGTCCGCGGTGATCGGCGCGCGCCTGTTCCTGCACGACTTCCCGGACACGCGCATGGCGCAGGCCGAGGGCCTTATCGAGGTGGTCGAGCAGACCGTCGCCGACGTGGGCCCGACGATCGTCTACACGCACTCGAAGCACGACCGACACCAGGACCACCGGGCGGTGCACGAGGCCGTGGCCGTCGGCACGCGCCGCGTCCCGTCGGTCGCGTGCTTCCAGAGCCCGTCGGCGACGGTCGACTACCGGCCGGACCGCTTCGTGCCGGTCGACGGGTTCGTCGACACCAAGCTGGAGATGCTCGCGGCGTTCGCGTCGCAGGGGCACCGCGACTACATGCACCCCGACGTCGTGCGCGCCACCGCGCGGTACTGGTCGCGGTTCGGCACCGGGACGTACGCCGAGCCGCTCGAGACGGTCCGCGCGGCGGCCGCCGTCGGCGGCGGGCACGGGGCGGCGGCACCGACCGCGCGCGAGGAGCACGCGGCGGCACCGGCCGGGCGACGCCAGGACGACGAGGGAGTGGTGGCATGACGCGGGTTCTCGTGACCGGGGCGGGCGGACCCGCCGGGGTCGCCGTCATCCGCTCGCTGCTGCGGCGCGGGGACGTCGACGTGCTGGCG
Source organism: Cellulomonas sp. NPDC057328 (assembly GCF_042667215.1). Lineage (NCBI taxonomy): Bacteria > Bacillati > Actinomycetota > Actinomycetes > Micrococcales > Cellulomonadaceae > Cellulomonas > Cellulomonas sp. NPDC057328. The sequence continues at coordinate 1,395 of NZ_JBHUZW010000091.1, forward strand.
GCGGACATGGACCCCTGGGCCAGCGCCCTCTACCTCGTGCCGCCCGCGCACCGGCGGCTGGTCCCGGCCGGCCGGGCGGACGACTTCGTCGACGTGGTGCGCGCGATGTGCCGCGAGGACGAGGTCGACGTGCTGTTCGCGACCGTCGACGTCGAGCTGCCGCGCCTGGCCGCGGCCCGCGACGACCTCGCGGCCGCGGGCACGCTGCTCGCGGCGCCGTCGCTCGCGACGATCGAGACGTGCCTCGACAAGCTGGCGCTCGCCCGCGCGTGCGAGCGCACGGTCCGCACGCCGCGGACCGAGCTGGTCGGCACGCCGCAGGCGCTCGACGGCTGGGAGTTCCCGGTCATCGTCAAGCCGCGCCGCGGCGCCGGGTCGCGCGGCGTGCGCACGGTCGCGTCCGCGGCCGAGCTCGACGCCGTGCACGCCGAGGAGGACCTGCTGGTGCAGGAGCTCCTGCCCGGCGACGAGTACTCGGTGGACGTCCTCGCGGCCCCGGACGGGCACGTCGTGGCCGCCGTCCCGCGGGCCCGGATGCGCGTCGACTCGGGCGTGGCCGTGGCCGGCGTGACGCTGCACGACGCGGACCTCGTCGGGACGGCGTCGGCCGTGGCGCGGGCCGTGGGGCTGACCTCCGTCGCGAACGTGCAGCTCAAGCGCGACGCGGACGGCGTCCCGGCGCTGCTGGAGGTCAACCCGCGGTTCCCGGGCGCGATGCCGCTGACCATCGCGTCGGGCGTCGACATGCCGTCGCTCGTGCTCGACGCCGTGCTCGGCCGGCCCGTGCCGGACCGCGTCGAGCACCGGGCCCTGGCCAACGTCCGCTACCTCGAGGACGTGTTCCTGCCGGTCGAGGACGTCCTGGGCCCGCGATGAGCACCGACCGCACCGCCACCGCACCCGCGGCGGGCACGCCGCGGCTCGACGAGGACCACCACGTCCACTCGACGTTCTCGGACGACGCGGTGTCGACGCCCGCGGAGAACCTGGCGGCCGCGCGGCGCGCCGGCCTGCGGCGCGTCCGGATGGTCGACCACGTGCGCACGACGTCGACGCACGTGCCGGACATGCTCGCGGCCGTCCGCGCGCTGCCGCCGGTCGACGGGCTCGAGGTGCTGACGGGCGTGGAGGCGAAGGTCCTCGACGTCGCGGGGGCCGTCGACGCGCCCGCCGACGTCCTGGCCGCGCTCGGGACGCCGGACGGCCCGGACCGCGTGCTGCTCGCCGACCACCAGCTGCCCGGTCCCGACGGGCCGTGGAGCCCGCGCGTCGTGCGCGAGCGCCTCGACGCCGGCGCGGTGCGCCCGGCCGACGTCGTGGAGATGCTCGTCACCGCCACGGCGCGGGCCGTCGAGCGCACCGGCCGCGCGCAGCTGGCCCACCCGTTCTCGGTGCTGCCCAAGGTCGGCCTGGACGAGGACGACGTGCCCGACGCGCTGCTCGACGCGCTCGCCGCCGTGCTCGTCGCGACCGGCACGCCCGCCGAGGTGAACGAGAAGTGGGCGTGCCCCGGGCCGCGGGTGCGCGCACGCTGGGCGGGGGCGGGCGTGCTGCTCGTCGCCTCGACCGACGCGCACGTCGCCACGGACGTGGGCGTCTACCGCCGGCTCGCGCCGGCCCGTGCGACCGGGGGGACCGCATGACCGGGGACGTGCTCCACGACGTGCTCGTGGGCCTGCTCGTGGCGTGCGTCGCCGTCGGTGTCGTGCCCGCGATCGGCGGGCTCTACCAGTACGCGCTGCTGCCCGTGCACGCGTGGCGCAACCACCTGCCCGCGGCGGCGCCGTACCTGCCGAACGTCGCGGTGCTCATCCCCGCGTGGAACGAGGGCGCGGTGCTCCACGCGTCGATCGAGCGGCTCATGCGGCTGCAGTACCCGCCGGAGCGGCTGCGCGTGTACGTCATCGACGACGCGAGCACGGACGACACCCCCGACGTGGTGCGGGCCGAGGCGGAGCGCTACCCGGGACGCGTCATCCACCTGCGCCGCGACCAGGGCGGCCAGGGCAAGGCGCACACGCTCAACCACGGCATCCGCGAGGTGCTCGCCGACGACTGGATGCAGGCGCTGCTCATCACGGACGCCGACGTCATCTACCGGCCCGACGCGCTGCGCCGCATGACGCGCCACCTCGCCGACCCGGCGATCGGCGCCGTCACCGCGTACATCCGCGAGGGCAGCAGCAAGCCGGGCGGCGTCGCCCGCTTCATCGGCTACGAGTACGTGACCGCGCAGGCGTGCGCCCGGCGCGCGCAGAACGTCATCGGCGCGCTCGCGTGCCTCGCCGGCGGTGCGCAGCTGCACACCCGCGAGAACCTCGAGGCGCTCGGCGGCCGCATCGACACGACGACGCTCGCCGAGGACACCGTCACGACGTTCCTCACGCAGATGGACGGGCGGCGCGTCGTCTTCGACGGCTCGGCGGTGGTCCTCGCGGAAGAGCCCGACTCGATCCGGGCGCTGTGGAAGCAGCGCGCGCGGTGGGGTCGCGGGAACGTGCAGATCACGCGGCGCTTCCGCCACGTGTGGTTCCGCCCGTCGCGCACGCACCGGCTCGGGTCGTTCGGGTTCGGCCTGGTGTGGTTCTCCACGTACGCGCTGCCGTTCACGCTCATCCTGTCCTCCGTCGGGCTCATCGGGCTCCACCTCGCGGAGCCGACGCTGGCCACCCGGCTGTTCGGGAACCTGTGGTGGGTCGGCATCGCGGCGTACGTGTACCTGACGGTGACGGCGCTGCTCGTCGACCTCGACACGGCCCGGCGGTCGTGGTTCGAGGGGCTGACGTTCCCCGGGTTCGGCGCCCTCGTCCTCATCGTCGCGGCCGGGTTCCCGCAGTTCTGGGAGACCACCGTGCCCGGCTGGTTCGGGCTCGAGCTGAGCGACGCCGGCCGCGAGACCTGGCTGCTGCTGCTCTACTCGTGGCCCGCGCTGTCCATGGTCATGGCGCACGTCGTGCGCGCGCTCGAGGGGCGCCGGTGGGTCGGGTGGCTGTCCCGGCCGCTCCTGTACGCCGTCGGGTACGGCCCCGTGCTGTGCGCCATCACGCTCGACGCCTACGTCAAGGAGTGGCGCGGCGACGCGATGGTCTGGGACAAGACCGAGAAGACGGGGCGGGTGGCCGCATGAGCACGCCGACGCCGCGCGGCGCGCACGACGCCGACGCCACGCGCACGCAGCGCTGGGCCACCCTGACGCCCGACGCGCTCGAGGACGAGATCGAGGCGAACCGGCGCGGCGAGCGCTGGGTCGTGGTCGCGTCGGCCGCCGGCGCGCTGGCGACCGCCGTCGCGGTCGTGCTGCAGGCCGTGACGCGGTGACCGACGCCCGCACCACCGCGCGCGACGGGGTCGACGAGACCCCGGCGGCCCCGGCGAGGCGGGTGAGCCCGGCGGGGCCGGCGCGGGAGGCGCCCGCGCCCGACTGGGCCACGTCGTCCTCGCGCGTGCTGCGCGCGGTCTCGCGCCGGCTCGGCCCCGACGGCACGGTGCTCGAGCGGCAGCTGCCGTTCGCCGTCCTGTTCGTGGTGGCGGCGGCGACGCTGTGGCTGCCGGGCGTGGACATCACGGCACCCGCCGCGGTGGTGGTCGCCGTGGTGCTCACGGTCACGTCCTTGGTGCTCGCGCTCGTGGTGCCGTGGCGCGAGCTGCGCAGCGGTACGCAGGACCTGCTCCCGCTGCTGCAGATCATGGCTGTCGCGGCGCTGCGGGTCGGGACCGGCGGGCTCTCGTCCCCGTACGCGGCGCTCGTGTACATCCCCGTGATCGCGCTCAGCGCACGGCCGGGCCGCGCCCGGATCGTCGTCGCCACGCTGGGCACCGCCGCGACCGTCGCCGTGTCGGCCGTGTTCGACCCGTACGTCGAGCGGGACGTCGTCGCGCTGCGCAGCTTCCTCGTCGCCGCGAGCGCGCTTGCCGTCAGCATCCTCGTGCACGAGACGACCGAGCGGATGCGCGCGCACAACCACCGCCTCGTCGCGCTGCAGGCCGAGCAGGCCGAGCTGCTGGCGCGCACCCGCGAGTCGGCCGTCGAGCTGCAGCGCGCCGCCAGCGCGCACCGGGCCGCGCGCGACCAGCTCGTGTCCGTCATCGACTCCGCCACCGAGCAGGCCATCATCGCGACCGACCGCGCGGGCCTCGTCGAGATCTTCAACCCCGGCGCGGAGCGCCTGCTCGGCTACCCGCAGGGCGGGGTCGTGGGCCGCATGCACCTGACGGACTTCCACCTGCGCGGCGAGATCGACGACCGGCGCGCGCGGCACCGGTCCGCGCCGGCACGCCACGGCGACGGCCCCCTCGGCGAGCAGCGGGACCTCGTCGAGGCGCTCGTCGCCCCCGTGCGCGGTGGCAGCGCCGACGTCCGGGACTGGACGTACGTGCGCGCGGACGGCGCGCACGTCACGGTCCGGCTCGCCGTGACCCGGCGTCTCGAGGCCGACGGCTCGGTCGGCGGGTACGTCGTCGTCGCCACCGACGTCACGGCCGAGCGCGAGGCCGCGCGGCTCAAGGACCAGTTCCTCGGCCTGGTCAGCCACGAGCTGCGCACGCCCCTCACGTCGGTGCTCGGGTACCTCGAGCTGCTCCTCGACGGCACGGAGCCGCTCAGCGACGAGCAGCGCGAGTACCTCACCGTGGTGGAGCGCAACGCACGCCGGCAGCTGCGGCTCGTCAGCGACCTCCTGCTGTCGGCGCAGGTGGACGCCGGGACCTTCGCGATCACGCCGCAGGCCGCCGACCTCGGCGCGGTTGCGCGTGCGTCGCTCGCGTCGGCGGCCCCCGCGGCCGAGCAGGCGCGGGTGACGCTCGTCGCGGCCGTCGAGGACGCCCCGCTGCAGGCCGACCCCGTGCGCCTCGGCCAGGTCGTGGACAACCTCGTGTCCAACGCGCTGAAGTTCACGCCGCAGGGCGGCTCGGTGCGCGTCGAGGTCGCGCCGACGGCCGACGGCGGCGCGCACCTCGCCGTGTCCGACACCGGCATCGGCATCCCCGCCGACGAGCTGGGCAACCTCGCCTCGCGGTTCTTCCGCGCGACGAACGCCGCGCGCCGCGCCATCCCCGGCGTCGGCCTCGGGCTGTCCATCACGAAGGCGGTCGTCGACGCGCACGGCGGCCGGCTCGACGTGCAGAGCACGGTGGGGGAGGGCACGACGTTCCTCGTCACCCTGCCGTCGGCGCCGCCCGCGCAGGACGGCCGCTGAGGCCCGGGCCCACGGCGGCCGGGGGCGCCGGGGCCGCGGCGGCGGTGCCCGGGCGTAGCGTCGCGGCATGACGACGGGCGTGCGCCCCGCCGCGGGGCGGTTCGACGACCTCGCGCGGGTGGTCGGCCCGCGGCGGCAGGGCGCCGGCGCGTGCTGGTGCACGTCCTACCGGGACGCGCGCGTGCCGAACGCCGAGCGCCCGGCGTACATGAGCGCGCGGTGCGACACCGAGCCGGGTCCGGGCGTGCTCGTCCACGTCGACGACGAGGTCGCGGGCTGGTGCTCCGTCGCGCCGCGCAGCACGTACCGGCGGCTCGGGCGCTCGCGCACCATCCCGACGCTCGACGACCGCGACCCGTGGAGCGTCGTCTGCCTCGTCGTGCGCGCCGGCTTCCGCCGGCGCGGGCTCATGCACGTGCTGCTCGCCGGTGCGGTCGAGCACGCGCGGGCGCACGGGGCCCAGGTGGTGGAGGGCTACCCGGTCGAGGTGGCCGGGACGCGGGTCGACGTCGTCCCCGGCTACGTCGGGACCGTGGAGCTGTTCGAGGCGGCCGGGTTCCACCGGGCCGCGCCGACCACGGCGCACAGCGGCCACCGCGAGCGGTGGGTCGTGCGGCGCGAGCTCGGGGAGGCGGGCGTGCCTCAGGTGCGCGGCTCGCGGCCCGGCGGCTGACGCGGCGGCGTCGGCTCGGCGACCGGCTCGAGCGCGCGGCGCACCTCGGGCTCCGCGGACGTCAGGACGAGCGGCTCGTCGCCGTGCCGCAGCGGCAGCCGGTCCCCGGTGAGCAGCCGGTAGGTGACCTCGTCGCGGCGCGCGTCGACCTCCAGGCGGGACCCGTCCGCCTGCACGCGGAAGACGAGCCGCGCGATGCCCGGCGGGAGGCGCGGCGCGAGCCGCAGCCCCGTGCCGTCCACGCGCAGCCCGCCGAACCCGGACACGAGCGCGTCCCACGTGCCCGCCATGGCCGCGACGTGGACGCCCTCCTGCGTCTCGCGGCGCAGGTCGTGCAGGTCGAGGAACGCGCACTCGCGCGTGTACCCGTGCGCGAGCGTGAGGTGCCCGAGCTCGGCCGCGACGACGGCCTGCACGCTCGCCGACAGCGACGAGTCCCGCACGGTCAGCGGCTCGTAGTAGGCGAAGTCGCGGCGCTTCTGCTCCGTGCTGAACCGGTCGCCCGCCACGACGAGCGCGAGCACGAGGTCCGCCTGCTTGACCAGCTGGTGCCGGTACAGCTCGGTGTAGTGCACGCGGTCCTCGTACGGCGTCCAGCCGTCGGGCCCGCGCGCGAAGTCCCACGCGGGGTGCCGCGTGAAGCCCGCCGACTGCTCGGTGACCCCCAGGTCCTCCGCGTAGGGCACGACCACGGCCTCGGCGGCGGCCGCCCAGCGGGCGCGCTCCTCGTCGTCGACGCCGAGGCGCCGGGCGTCGTCCGGCCGGCGTCCCGTGACGTCGACCGCGGCGGCCAGCGACCGCGCCACCACCAGGTTGGTGTACGTGTTGTCGTCGACGACCGCGGTGTACTCGTCCGGGCCCGTCACCCCGTGCACGTGGAACGCGCCGTCGGCGTCGTGGTGCCCGCGCCCCATCCAGAACCGGGCGCCGTGCACGAGCAGGTCGACGCCGATCTCCCGCTCGAGCTCCGTGTCCCCGGTGACGGCCACGTGGCGGACCAGGGCGAGCGTGATGTCGGCGGTGACGTGCACCGCCGCGGTGCTGGCCGGCCAGTAGCCGGAGCACTCCGTCCCGGTGATCGTGCGCCACGGGAACGCGGCCCCCGGCAGGCCCAGGGTGCGTGCCCGCTCCACGGCCCGCGGCAGCGTCGCGTGCCGCCAGCGCAGGTGCGCCGCCGCGGCCGTCGGCAGCACGTGGTCGAGCACCGGCAGCACGAAGCTCTCCGCGTCCCAGAACGTGTGGCCGTGGTAGCCCGTGCCGGTCAGCCCCTTCGCGCGCAGGCCCGTGCCCTCGACCGCCGCGGCCGCCTGCACCGTGTGCAGGACCGCGAGCCGCACGGCCTGCTGCAGCTCGTGGTCCCCCTCGACGACGACGTCCGCGCGCTCCCACACGTCGTCGAGGAAGGCGCGGTGCTCCGCCTCGAGCACGTCGTCGCCCGCGTCGGCCGCGTCGGTCAGCACCGTGCGGGCGTCGGCGAGGAGGTTCTCGACGGGACGGCGCCCGCACGCGTACGCCGCGTGCGTCGTCACCCGCACGGCCTCGCCCGCGCCCAGGTCCGCCTCGAGCGCCCGGCCGTGCGGCGCCGACGCCCAGCGGTGCCGGGCGTCGCCGGACGTCGACACGGCGTGCGCCGTCGCGAGCACCGCCCCGACGCCCGCGAGCACCGTGCGCTGCGCGACCCACGTCGCACCGTCCTCGTGCCCGCACGCCTCGGTGACCAGCCCGGGACCGGACGTGTCCGACGACGGCCCCGCGCAGCCCGGCACGGGCCGCACGCGGACCCGGGCCCCGCGCGGCGCGCGCACCTCGTACGTCGCGACGACCAGCTCGCGCCGCACGAGGGACACCCAGCGGCGCGTGCGCACCTCGACGGTCGTGCCGCCCGGGGACGTCCACACGGCCTCCCGCTCGAGCACCCCGGTGCGCAGGTCGAGCCGCCGCTCGTGGTGCTCGAGCGTGCCCGTGCGGACGTCGAACGGCTCGTCGTCGACGTCGAGGGCCACACCGCACGCGTCGACGACCGGCTCGAGCCGGTCCTCGTGGTCCGGGTACCCGTACGCGTGCTCCGCGTAGCCGTGCGGGTACCGCTCGTGCACGGGCGACAGCAGCGTGCCGGCGGGCACCGACGGCCGCTGCTCCTCGAGCACGCCGCGCACGCCGAGGTGGCCGTTCGCGACCGTCAGCAGGGCCGCGGTGCGGGCGAGGTCGTCGACGTCCAGCGTCGGTTCGCGCAGGACCCAGGGCTCGACGGTCAGCGGCACGGGCACAGTGGACCACGGTCCCCGGCGCTCCGCACGGGCGGTCGGGCGCCGGGCGGCACCGCTCGCGGTCCGCGCGGCGGCGCCCCAGGGTGGTCCCGGTGTGCGCGTCGGGCGTGCGCGCGCCGACGACGGGAGGGACGCACGTGGACGTCGTGGTGGTCGGCCAGGTGGGCCGCGACCTGGTCCTGCGGGTCGGGGGCGTGCCCGGCGCGGGCGGGTCCGCGCCGGTGCGCGGGCGCGTCGAGGTGCTCGGCGGCAAGGGCGCCAACCAGGCGGTCGCGTGCGCGCAGCTGGGCCTCGCGGTCGGTCTCGTCGGGGTCGTCGGCGACGACCGGGCCGCCGACGACGTCCTCGCGCAGGCGCGTGCGGACGGGATCGACGTGCGGCACGTCGTCCGGCGGGCGGGCGCGGCGACGGCCCTGCTGCTCGACGTCGTCGCCGACGGGGGCGAGCGCCGCCTGCTCGAGCACGTCGCGGACGACGTCCTCCTGCGCCCCGCGGACGTGCGGTCCGCCGCGGGCGCCGTCCGGGGTGCGCGCGCCGTGCTCCTTCAGCTCCAGCAGCCGGCCCCGGCGATCGGCGCCGCGCTCGACGCGTGCGGCCCGGACGCCCTCGTCGTCGCCGACGGTGCGCCGCAGGACGACGGCCTGCGGGAGCGCCTGGTGGCCACCGCGCACGTGCTGCGCGCCGACGCAGCGGAGGCCGGGGTGCTCGTGGGGCGGCCGGTCGGGGGCGTGGCCGCGGGGGTCGAGGCCGCGCGCGAGCTCGTCGCGCGGGGGCCGCGCGTCGTCGCGCTCGAGGCCGGGGACGCGAACGTGGTCGCGTGGGACGGCGGTCACGTCGTCGTCCCGCTGCTGGGCGGCGCCCCGGTCGACCCGACGGGGGCGGGTGACTCCTTCGTCGGCGGGCTGACGGCCGCGCTCTTGGCGGGGCACGACCCCGCGACGGCGGGCTGGTGGGCGTCGGCGGCGGCGGCCAGCACCGTGGGACGCCTCGGCGGGCGGCCGGACCTCGACCCGGGCCGGCTCGCCGACGCCGCCCGGCGTGCCCGGGTGCACCACGGGGGGTGAGGGTGCCGAGGCGCGGTGCGCGCCGTCATCCCGGCAGCTGCGGCACCGCGAACCCCTCGCCCGTGCGCAGCAGGCTCGCGCGCACGACCGTCCCGCTGCCGAAGCGCTGCGCCACCGCGTCGGCGGCGGCGTCGAGCGGGGACCGGTCGGCGTGCTCGAGCGGCAGCACGTCCTGCACCGCGTCGTCCGAGCCGAGGTTGGTCAGCGAGACGCCCACGAGCGTGATCCCGCGCTCCCGCACGAGGGGTGCCGCGTCCTCGAGGAGGGCGGTCGCGGCCGCGGCGAGCCGCTCGCCGGAGTCCGTCGCGTGCGCGAGCGTGTGCGACCGCGTCGCGCGGGTGTAGTCCGCGAACCGCAGGCGCAGGACGACCGTACGGGCGGTCCGGTGCCCGGCGCGCAGCCGGCGCGCGACCCGGTCGACCAGTCCCAGCAGCGCGGACCGGACGTCCGCCGGCGCGTGCGGCCCCGGCCCGAGCGCGCGCTGCGCCCCGACCGACGACCGCCGGCGGTCGGTCACGACGTGCTCCGGCGTGCGCCCGTGCACCACGGCGTGCAGGTGGCGGCCCGCCGCGGGCCCGAGCACGCCCACGAGCACGTGCTCGGGCAGCGCGGCCACGTCCCCGGCGGTGTGCAGCCCGTAGCCGCGCAGGCGCCCCGCAGTCACCTCGCCCACGCCCCACAGCAGCTCGACCGGCAGCGGGTGCAGGAACGCGTCCTCGCCGTCGGGCGGCACGAGCAGCAGGCCGTCGGGCTTGGCGACGCGGCTGGCGACCTTCGCGAGGAACGGCGTGCGCGCCACGCCGACGGTGATGGACAGGCCCACCTCGGCGCGCACGCGCGCGCGCAGCCGTGCGGCGAGGTCCACGGGCGGCGTCGCGTCGAGGCGCTGCAGGCCGCCCACGTCGAGGAACGCCTCGTCGATCGAGACGCCCTGCACGGCAGGCGTCAGGTCGTGGAACACCGCGAAGACGGCCCGGCTCGCCTCGACGTACGCCTCGAAGCGCGGCGGCACCACGACGAGGTCGGGGCAGGCGGCCCGCGCCGCGCGGCCGCCCATCGCGGTGCGGACACCGCGCCGCTTCGCCTCGTACGACGCGGCCAGCACCACGCCGCCGCCCACCGCCACGGGACGGCCGCGCAGGCGCGGGTCGTCCCGCTGCTCGACCGACGCGTAGAACGCGTCCAGATCGGCGTGGAGGATCGCGGCGCGGGGCTCGGGCACGAACACATGTTCGACCCCGCCACCGACATCGGCGCGGCCGGTGCCCGGCGCGCGGACGCGCGTCTCAGCCGCTGGCCACCGCGTCCCAGGCGAACGACGCGAGCCAGTGCGTCGCCACGAAGTCGGGGTTGTCGAGCGCCCGCAGGCCGACGGCCAGGAGCTCCTCGCCCGCCGCGCGCAGCGCCGGGTCGTCGAGCGCCGTCCCCAGCCGGAGCAGCGCCCCCGCGCGCGAGAGGTTGAGCCCGTCCAGGTGCACCGCGTGCCCGTCCGTCGGGTCGACCACGCGCACGGGCCGCGCGAGCTCGAGCGGCCGGGGCAGGAAGCCCGTCCACCACGCGTGCAGCGCGTCCGCCGGCAGGACGCGGGCCATCAGGTCGGCCTCGGCGAGGCCGGGGGACAGGAAGTCGTGCCCGCTCGTCTCCCAGCGGGTCGCCCAGTCGCGGTCGTCGCCGTACAGCCGGACGGCCTGCGCGCGCAGCCGGCGGGCGGCGTCCGCCAGGCCGAGGTCGTCCGCCGCCGTCAGCAGCAGGGCGAGCCCGAACGCGGTGTTGGAGTGCACGCCGTGGCGGACCGGCAGCTCGACGCGCGCCAGCCAGGGGAGGGCGAGGTCGAGGACCGTCGCCGCCAGCGGCGCGGTCGCGTCCGCCCACGCCGCCGCGTCGGCGTCGCCGGCGTCGGCGGCCGCGCGGCACGACGCCGCCAGGCGCGCGGCCCAGGCCCACCCGTACGGACGCTCGAACGCCGGGTGCGCCCGCAGGTACGCCACCTCGCCGGCGACGCGCCCGGCGGTCAGCGTCGTGCCGAGCAGCGCGCGCAGGTCCGGGTCGGCGTGCCCGGCGCGCAGCACCTCGACCCCGAGCCAGTGCATGTGCACGCACGAGTGCCAGTCGAACGACGTGTGGAACGCCGGGTACAGCTCGGCAGGGGTGCGCACGTCGTCGGCCGAGGACGCCAGGTGCACGAGGTGGTAGGGCCACGGCGTCGTCAGGTTGGCGCGGACGACGGCCGCGGCGACGGGGGCGAGGTCGGCGGGCGTCGGCACGCGCGTCACGCCCCCGCGCGGCGCGGGGCGCCCCTCCCGGCGCGCCACGCCCGGAACGTGCGCCACGCGCCGGTCGACCACAGCGCCCAGAGCACGAGCAGCGGCTGGAACGGCAGGCGCGCGAGCCGCTTCGCGTCCGAGTCGAGGCCGAACGCGTCGGTCCCGGTCACGTACTGCGACACGTTGCCGGGGAACACCGCGACGAAGAACGCCGCGACCACGGCGCCGACCAGCGGGCGCCAGCGCCGCGGCGCCGCCACCAGGGCCGTCCCGAGGGCCACCTCGACGACGCCCGAGCCGACGACGGTCACGTCCGGGTCGAGCGGCACCCACGCAGGCACCTGCGCCTGGAAGTCCTGCCGCGCGAACGTCAGGTGCCCGGTGCCGGCGAAGGCCAGGGCCGCACCCAGCAGCACCCGCCCGACGGTCCGTACCGGCCCGCCGGGGCGCCGTCCGGCCGGGCCGGGCGGTGCGGCGGGTCGTCGGGCTGCGGTCACGGGGCCTCCTGGTCGCGGGACGTCCACCCGACCGTAGGCCGCGCCGTGCCGGACCGCGCGGGGACCACCGGGCGGCGCCCGTACCCGGCCGGTCCCGCACCGCCCGGGCCGCCCGGTGCGTCCCGTTCCGGTGGCGGGACCTGGACGGCATGCCTAGCGTCGCTGTACGAGCCGGACGCGGGGATGCGCACCCCGCGGACCGGGAGCAGGCCCGGGGTGCGCACCCCGGGACACGGCGCGCTCGTCGCGTCGACCAGGTCGAGCAGACGGCCACCAGCACACCGTCCCGCACGGCGACCGCCAGGTCGCCGCGTCGGCACCCCCTGCCCTCGCAGCGGGACGGCGAACGACTCCAGCGGTCCGACGGGTGCACGCACCCGTGGTGAGAGGACGACGACATGAGCACCGACTACGCAGCCGGTCAGACCGGCGGCGCCAGCAGCGGCACGGGATCGGCCACGCAGACCGCCAAGGACACCGCCCAGGCGGCGCAGCAGGAGGCGGCCGGCGTCGCCCAGAGCGCGGCCGAGAGCGGCCGCACCGTGGCGCACGAGGCCAAGGACCAGGCACGGCAGGTGACGGCGGAGGCCAAGGAGCAGGCCCGCGGCCTGCTCGACCAGGCCCGCTCCGAGGTCAGCGGCCAGGCCGGCGCGCAGCAGAAGCGCCTCGCCGACGGCCTGCGCGGCCTGGGCGACGAGCTCGCCCGCATGGCCGACAGCTCCGAGGGCGGCGGCCTCGCCACCGACCTCGCGCGGCAGGTCGCCGACCGGACCGGCACGGCCGCGTCCTGGCTCGACGAGCGCGAGCCCGGCGAGCTGATCACGGCCGTCTCCGACTTCGCACGCCGCCGGCCGGGCGTCTTCCTGGCCGTCGCGGCCGGCGCCGGCCTGCTCGCCGGGCGCCTGACGCGCGGCCTGAGCGCGGCGTCCGACAGCGGCTCCACGTCGGGTGAGGTGACGACGACGGGCACGACGACGCCCACGAGCGGCACGGTCGGCGGCACGTCGGCCGGCTACGCGACCGGTGCCGGCTACGCCACGGGTGCCGGGTTCGCGGGCGGCACGGCCGCCGTCGCGGACGACCTGGGCACGACCGGCCCGCTCCCGACCGGCTCGGTCGCGGACGACGCCTCGACCGTCGCCGGGCAGGGCGCGTGGGGGACGCCCGCCGCCGAGGAGCCCGAGTACCTCGCCGCGTCGCGCGCCGTGTACGGCGAGGGCGCCGCGCCCGACGAGACGGTCGGCGGCCCCGCGCCGGTGCAGACCACGCCCGGCGGCATCCCGGACGACGAGGCCGGCCTGGGCGGCACCGCGACCGGTGAGCCGTGGAGCGGCGTCGAGCGGGAGGACCAGCGATGACCACCGGCTACGGGCCCACCGATCCCGTGGGCGCCGCAGGCCCCGCGGGCGCGGCCGGCTACCCGGCCGGCACGCCCGCCGGTGCGGCCGGTGCCGCCGGCGACGGCGACGACCGCCCGTCGATCGGCACGCTGCTGGGCGAGATCACGCAGGACCTGTCCACGCTCTTCCGCCAGGAGGTCGAGCTCGCGAAGGTCGAGCTCACGGACCAGGCGAAGAAGGCAGGCACGGGCGCCGGCATGTTCGGCGGCGCAGCGGTCGCCGCGAACCTCGCGCTGGTGTTCGTCTCCGTCTCGCTCTGGTGGGCGCTCGGCGCCCTCATCAACCGGGGCTGGTCGGCCCTGGTCGTGGCGATCCTCTGGGGAGTCGTCGCGCTCGTGCTCGCCAAGCGCGGGCAGAAGCAGGTCAAGGAGGTCGGTGGCGCACCGCGCACGGCCGAGACCCTGAAGAAGATCCCCAACGCCGCCCGAGGACACGAGGAGAAGAACCGATGAGCACGAGCGACCCGGACCAGATCCGCGCCGACATCGAGCGCACCCGAGCGGACCTCTCGGCCAACGTCGACCAGCTGACGGACAGCGTGAACCCGAAGACGGTCGCGCACCGCAAGGCCGACGAGGTGAAGAGCCGGCTGACCGACGTGAAGGAGCGGGTCATGGGGACCGTCAGCGACGCGGGCCACTCGGTGGCCGACTCGGTCAGCGGCGCCGGCCACTCGGTCGCCGACAAGGCGTCCGGCGCGGCGTCGTCGGCGTCGTCGGCGGGCTCGTCCGCGGGGCACTCGCTCGCGCAGGCCCCCGGCCAGGTCAAGGACGCCGCCGCGGCCGCGCCCGCGCGCGCCAAGGAGGCGGCCGCGGGCAACCCGCTCGCCGCCGGCCTCATCGCGTTCGGTGTCGGCTGGCTCGCCGGCTCGCTGCTGCCCGCGAGCCAGAAGGAGTCGCGGGCGGCCTCGGCGGTCAAGGACAAGGCGCAGGACCTCGCGCCGGCGGTGAAGGGTGTCGCCCAGGAGGCGGCGCAGAACCTCCGCGAGCCCGCGCAGGAGGCCGCCGCCGCGCTCAAGGAGCGCGCCACGGAGGGCGTCGAGCACGTCAAGGGCGTCGGCCAGGACGAGGCGGCGTCGGTCAAGGACGAGGCGCAGGGCGCGCGCGACCGCGTCCAGGGCAACGTCCAGTCGGCCGGCGGCCAGGACCAGGACCGGGGGAGCGAGGCGTACAGCCCGCAGGGCTACTGACCTCCCGCGGTCGTCACGGCGCGGCGGTCCGGTCCCTCGGGGACCGG
>NZ_JBHUZW010000092.1:0-15746 GCF_042667215.1 Cellulomonas sp. NPDC057328
GGCCGGGTCGCGGCATCCCGCCGCCCGCGCGTCCCATGGCGCCGGCCGACGGGCGCGTGCGACAGTGACGGTCGGTCCGCCGTGTCCAGCTGCGGCACGCGAGTGCGGACCGAGGACACCTCGAGAGCGTGGTGCGCGGTGAGCGACCGGACGACAGCAGGACGTGACGGCTGGGCCTCGCCCGACCTGGAGGCGCTGGCCGAGCTCCTCTCCCGCGTGGACCCGGCCTCGGACGGGCACGCGCTCGACGCGCTGCACCAGGAGCTGGAGACCGCGCACGAGGAGCTCCACGTCGCGGACGCGGAGCTGCGGGCGCAGCGTCAGCAGCTCGAGGACCTGCTCGACGCCCGCAGCGGCGCGGGCGCCCGCCGCGAGTGGCTCACCTCGCTGCTGCCCGTGCCGGTCATCGAGACCGACCGTGCCGGCGTGGTGCGCTCGGCCAACACCGCGGCAGCCCGCGCGCTGAACATCGCCCTCGCGCACCTGCTGCGCAAGCCGCTGGTCGGGTTCGTCGACGACGCCGGGCGGCCGCGCCTGCGCCGCGTCGTCTCCTCGGTCGGCACGGAGCCGACCCGGCTCCGGCTGCACCTGCGCCCGCGCCGCGCCGAACCCGTCGCGTACGACGTCGTCGTCGTCGCGGACGCCGGGGACGGCGACACCGTCACGTGGACGCTGCTGCCCGCGTCCGACCCGGACACGCCCGCGGCGCAGCACGACACGCTGCGGGTGGCGCGCGCCTTCGTCGCGCTCAGCTGGCTGACGGCGTCCGACCTCACGCAGCAGCAGCGGCTGGCGCACATGGCGCGGATCGTCGCCGAGGCGCTGCCCGCCGCGTCGGCCGTCAGCGTCAACGTCGGCCCGCCCGACCGACCCCACGCGCTGGCGTCGTCCGCCCCGCTCGCCGCCGCCGCGGACGGCCGGCAGGTGCACACGGGCGAGGGCCCGTGCGTCGACGCGTTCGCCGCGGGCGAGTCGGTGGTGAGCGCCGACGTCACCACGGACGCCCGGTGGCCGGCCTTCGCCCGCTCGATCGCCGGGGAGCAGGTCCGGTCCGCGCTCGCCGTCCCCGTCCAGGCCGAGGGCAGCACCCACGGGTGCGTCAACTGCTACGGCACAGCCGTCGACGCGTTCGGCGAGGCGGACATCCGGACGGCGGAGCTGCTGGCCACCGCGGCCGGCGCCGTCTTCGCCGCCGTGCGCGAGCAGGAGCGGTTGCGCGACCTGGGCGACCAGCTCACGCAGGCGCTCACCTCCCGGGCCGTCATCGACCAGGCGAAGGGTGTCGTCATGGCCGTCCGCGGCGGCACCGCCGCCGAGGCGTTCGCCTACATGGCCGCGATCAGCCAGCGGCAGAACGTGAAGCTGCGGGCGATCGCGGAGCAGATCGTGGCGCAGGCGGCCGCGGGCGAGGTCACCCTGCCGGGACGATGACGTCCATGAGCAGGATGACCCCCGGCGGGCGACCGCCGGCGCTCCGCAGCGGGCTGCTCGTCACGTCGAGCGCGATGGCGTGACCGCGGCGGTTCACCGCCTGCACCCGCACCGTGCGCGACCCGTCGGCGTGCCGCAGCTGCGCGTGCACGAGCGGCTCGAGCGGCGCCACCGGCAGGCCGATGTCGAGGTCCTCCAGCGGGCGGCCCAGCGCCTCGTCCTCGCGCACGCCCCACAGGTCCGAGGCACGCGAGTTCCACGCGAGGACGCGCAGGTCGGCGTCGACCACCGCGACCCCGACGCGCAGGCCCGCCAGCACGGACTCCATGAACCGGTTGAGCTCGTCGACCTCGAGGGTGCGCACGCGCAGCTCCTCGTTGCTCGCGTGGAGCTCGTCGTTCATCGACTGGAGCTCCTCGTTCATGGTCTCGAGCTCCTCGTTCGTCGACTGGAGCTCCTCGTTCGTCGTCTCGAGCTCCTCGACGGTCGACTGGAGCTCCTCGTTCATCGTCTCGAGCTCCTCGTTCGCCGACTGGAGCTCCTCGTAGGCGGACTCGAGCTGGCGGTTGGCGTGCTCGAGCTCCGCCTGGAGCCGGCGATGACGCGTGACGTCGTTGAAGATCACCGTCGTGCCGAGCGGCGTCGCGTCGGCCGCGGCGAGGGGCACGACCTGGACGTCCAGCCACAGCAGGTCCGCGGTGGGCCGCTCCCAGCGCACGTCGCGGACCCACACCGCCCGCCGCTCGGCGGTCGCCTGCTCGACGGCCGACCGCAGCTCGACGGGGCGGTACGACATCTCCAGGTCCTGGAACGGCCGGCCGACGTCGCGCGCGCCGAGACCGAAGAGCGCGTCGGCGCGCCGGTTCGACGCGACGAGCGTCCCGTCGGCGGCGAGGACGACCTGCGCCGCCGGTGCGGTGTGCAGGGCCTCGTCGCGCAGGCGGACCGACGTGGCGTCGAGGTCCGGCTCGACGGGCCGGCCGGGCACGTCGCGCGTGCCACGCCGCTCGACCGGCGGGCTGCCCGTCTTGCGGAAGAAGCGGCGCTTGAGCTCGAGCGGCTGGAACAGCTCCGTGTGCGACAGCAGCATCTCGGCCTTGCCCAGGAAGAGCACGCCCCCCGGTTCGAGCGCGAAGTGCAGGCGCCGCACCACCTCGGCCTGCGTCGGCGCGTCGAGGTACATGAGCGTGTTGCGGCACAGCAGCAGGTCGACGTGCGAGATCGGCGCGTCCTGCACGAGGTCGTTGCGGCCGAAGATGACCGCGCGGCGCAGGTCCTTGCGGATCACGTACTGGTCGCCGACCCGCTCGAAGTACGCGCGCAGGCGCCGCTCGTCGAGGCCCGCCACCTGCCGCTCGGCGTACGTCGCGGCGCGCGCGACCCGCAGCGCGCCCTCGTCCGCGTCGGTCGCGTAGATCTTCACGCGGTCGCGGAACGCCGCCGGCCCGAGCAGGTCGCACAGCTCCATCGCGAGCGTGTAGGGCTCCTGGCCGGTCGAGCAGCCGGCGCTCCACGCCCGCAGGCGGCGGCCGCCGTCGAGCAGGCCCGGCAGGACCTGCTCGCGCAGGTACTCCCACGCGTCGGTGTCGCGCAGGAAGCTCGTGACGTTGATGAGCACCGTGTCGAACAGGGCCGCGTACTCGTCGGGGTCCGCCGTCAGGCGGTCCTGGTAGTCCTCGAACCCGTCGGCCCCGACGTCGTCCATGCGTCGGCGCACGCGCCGCACCAGGCTCTGCCGCTTGTACCCGGTGAAGTCGAAGCCCCGGTGCTCCTTGAGGTGCCGCAGGAGCGCCTCGAACTGGGGGTCCGGGCCGTCGTCCACGTGCTCTCCGCTCCTGTGCACCACGGACCTGCGCGCCGCTTCACGACGTGGGCTGGTCCACACCGTCCGTGAGCAGGTCGGCGGTCGCCTCCGGGCCGAAGGTAGCAGTCCGCGCGATCAGCCCCCGGATCACCAGCGACGACGACCGCGCCTCCGCCGCCTGGTCGGCGAACGCCTCCGCCGTCACGGCGTGCCCGCGGCCCGCCGCGTTCCCCGCCATGCGGTCGCACAGCGCCGCGCGCTCCTCGAGCGTACGCAGCGCGAGCCACAGCGCCCCCTCGACCGCGACGCCCTGCTGCGCGGCGAGGCTCGCCGGCGACCACGCGTGCCCGACGCGGCAGCGGAACCGCCGCACGTTGCCCTCCTGCACCTCGAACAGCACGCCCGTGCAGTCGGGGCACGCGAACCCCGACGGCGTGCCCGCCGGCTCGGGGTCGGCGTACAGGTGCTGCTCGTGCGCGGCGGTCTCGACCTCGGCCACCGTGAGCGGCGGTACCGGCCGCCCGTCGCGCGCGGGGTCGGGCACCTCGCGGCCCAGCTCCGCGACGAGCGCCTCGGCGAGCCGCTCGACCGGCACGACCTGCGACGGCTCGTCGGCGGCGACGGCGGCCGTCGGCATGCCGGGGTAGGCCGCCGTCTCCGGGTCCTCGACGAGCCCGACCCCGCCGCGGTGGTGCACGGTCACCATGCCCGCGGCGCCGTCGTCCAGCGTCCCCGACAGCACGACCGCGGCCACGCGCGCGCCGAGGTCACGAGCGGCGGAGCGGAACAGCACGTCGACCGCCGGGCGGTGGCCGTTCTCGCGCGGTCCGCGCGACAGCAGCACGCGCCCGTGGTGCACGAGCATGTGCCGGTCGGGCGGGGCGACGAGGATGCGCCCGGGCTCCAGCAGGTCGCCGTCGGCGGCCTGCACCGCCGGGAGCGCGCCGGCGCGCGACAGGATCGCCGGGAGCGCGCTGCGCGCCGTCGCCGGGGTGTGCAGCACGACGAGCACCGCCGCCGGCAGGTCGGCGGGCAGACCCGCCACGAGGGTCTGCAACGAGCGCACGCCGCCCGCCGACGCACCCACCACCACGACGTCACGCCGCGTCATCGCACCGCACCTCCCTCTCCGTCCGCCCTGCCTGGTCGCTCACCGTCCTGCCACGCTAGCGACGGCCGGACCGGTGCGCCCCGCGGGGGCCCGGCGCGGTGCCGGGCACGCGGTCCGGCCACCACCGTGCCGCCCACCGCTCCCACGGCGGCAGCACGCGCCACTGCCGGCCGAGGGTGCGGAAGGCGCGGCCGAGGCGGGGGCCCCACTGGCGCCCGAACCGCACCGACCGCGCCGAGACGCCCACCGACCACCCGCGGTCCACCACGACGTGCGCGCCGGGCCCGAGCGCGAGCGCGAGGTCGAGGTCGTCGTGCACGTCCTCGACCCGCGTGACGGCGTCGCGCACGCGCCGCCAGTCGTCGGCGCGGAACGCCATCGACGACCCCCACAGCACCGGGTGACCGGCCGCGAGGTGCCCGAGCACGTAGTAGGCGCCGAGGTACGCGCGTGCGACGCGCCGGCCCAGCGCACCCGGCAGGTCGAAGCGGCCCGTGCCGGTCACCGCGTCGACGCGGGGGTCGGCGAGGACGTGCAGCGCGTGGGCGACCCAGTCCTCCCCCGGCCGCGTGTCGGCGTCGAGCCGCAGCAGCACGTCGCCGCGGGCGGCGTCGTAACCCGCGGCGGCGGCGGCCGGGATGCCGACGTGCGGCTCCGGCACGACCCGCGCACCCCACCGCCGTGCGACATCCGCGCTGCCGTCGCCGGACGCGTTGTCGACCACGACGACCTCGTCCGGCGGCACCGTCTGCACGGACAGCAGACGCAGGCACACGTCGAGGTGCGCGGCGTCGTCGCGCACGGGTACGACGACCGACACGACCGGCCGGTCGGCGGTGCCCGGGGCGTCCGGCGTCGGACGGGGGCGGGTGGTGCTCACGCTGCTCCTCCGGTCACGGGCACGCCGGTCCGGCGCGTCCTGGGGGCATGGTGCCGGGCGGACCCTCCCACGGCGAGCGGGCGGCGCACCGGCGCGCCCGCGCCGGGTCGGACACGCGTCCACCGCCGCCGGACGCGTGTCCACGCTCCAGGTGCGGTCCGCCGGGGCCGTGGTGAGACTGGCAGGACCACCGCGCGTCGAGGAGAAGGCGCGTGCCGGGGTGGTCCCGCACGCCGGGACGGCCCGACGCCAGCGAGAGGGAGCCACATGTTCTTCCACCGCCAGGAGCTGCAGTTCCACGCCAAGCCCGAGAAGCCGGACGCGGTCTTCGCCCGCAAGCTGCAGGAGGTGCTCGGCGGCCAGTACGGCGAGATCACCGTCGCCATGCAGTACGGGTTCCAGTCCTGGAACGCGCACATCCCGGGCAAGTACCGCGACCTGCTGTACGGCATCGGCGCCGAGGAGTTCGGGCACGTCGAGATGCTCGCGACGATGATCGCGCAGCTGCTCGACGACGCCCCGCTCGGCGTGGTCGAGGGCGCTGCGCAGGACGACCCGACCGTCGCGGCGATCATCGGCGGCACCGACCCCCAGCACGCCATCGTCGCGGGTGCCGGCGCGCGCCCCGTCGACTCGAACGGCAACCCGTGGACCGCGGGCTACGTCACCGCGAGCGGCAACCTGCTGGCCGACTTCACGGCCAACGCGAACGCCGAGATGCAGGGCCGCCTGCAGGTGGCCCGGCTCTACCACATGACCGACGACAAGGGCGTGCGGGACATGCTCGCGTTCCTGCTCGCCCGCGACACGATGCACCAGAACCAGTGGATCGCCGCGGCGAAGGAGCTGCAGGAGGAGGGCCACGAGCTCCT
This sequence comes from Cellulomonas sp. NPDC057328, assembly GCF_042667215.1. Taxonomy (NCBI): domain Bacteria; kingdom Bacillati; phylum Actinomycetota; class Actinomycetes; order Micrococcales; family Cellulomonadaceae; genus Cellulomonas; species Cellulomonas sp. NPDC057328. The sequence goes on from NZ_JBHUZW010000092.1 coordinate 6,099, forward strand.
GCCGGTGCCCTCGAACTTCCCGCTCTCCAAGGAGCACCGCGAGGTGTCGTACCAGTACATCAACTTCTCGAACGGCGAGCACGCCTCCGAGGGCAGCTGGGCGTCCGGCCCCACCCCCGACGGCAAGGGCGAGTTCACGTACGTCGCCGAGCCGCCGGCGGGTGTGCCCGCGCCGAAGCCGACGCGCCCCGACTCGCGCCTGTACGGCACGACCGACGTGCCGAACCCGGTCGAGAAGATCGCCGGCCGCGTGCAGGACAAGCTCCACCGCGAGTGACGGTGCGCGGACGACTGCTGGCCGTGGCGGCGCTCGGTGCGGGCGCCGCCACGGCGGTCGTGCTCCGGCGCGGCCGCACGGCCCTCGACGCACCCGGACGGGGCACGCTCGCCGTGACGGTGGCGCTGACGTCGGACGAGATCGACGCGCGGGCCGCCGGCCTCACCCAGGCGGCCGCCGACGTCCTCGGCCGTGCGCGCCGCACCCCCGCACCGGGCGACCGGGGCACCGAGCTGCGGCTCGACGCGGACGGCGGCGACCGGGCCGCCGACCGGCAGGCGGTCCGCCTGCTCAAGCAGGAGCTCGAGACGGGCTCCCGGATGCCCCCGGACGACCTGAGCGGCCGCCCGCCGACCCCGCAGGGGCTCGTGCTCGACGCGGCGCTGCGCGCCGCGGGACGGGAGGGACGCCTGTGAGGGCGCTGCAGTGGACCGGGGTCAACGAGCTCAGCACGGGCGACGTGCCCGACCCGCGCGTCGAGCAGCCGTACGACGCGATCGTCAAGGTGACGGCGAGCGTGACGTGCGGCTCCGACCTGCACCTGCTGGGCGGGTACATCCCGTTCATGCGGCACGGCGACGTCATCGGGCACGAGTTCCTCGGCGAGGTCGTCGAGATCGGGTCCGGCGTGCGCGACCGGCGGGTGGGCGAGCGCGTCGTCGTCAGCTCGTTCATCGCGTGCGGCAGCTGCTGGTACTGCCGGCAGCAGCTGTTCTCGCTGTGCGACAACGGCAACCGCAACCCGGCCGTCACGGAGACGCTGTGGGGCTCGGCCCCCGGCGGGTGCTTCGGCTACTCGCACGCGCTCGGCGGCTACGCGGGCTCGCACGCGGAGTACGTGCGCGTGCCGTTCGCCGACGTGGGCGCGTTCCCCGTGCCGGACGAGGTGCAGGACCTGCGCGCCCTGTTCGCGTCGGACGCCGCGTCGACCGGCTGGATGGGCGCGGCGGACCTCGGCGAGGTCGGACCGGGCGACGTCGTGGCCGTCTGGGGCGCCGGCGGCGTCGGCCAGATGGCGGCCCGCGCGAGCCAGATCCTCGGGGCGGACCGCGTCGTGGTGATCGAGACGGACCCGTACCGCCGGGAGGTGGCACGCCGCGAGCTCGGCTGCGACGTGCTCGACCCCCAGGACGCGCTGGGCGAGGCGCTGCTCGACCTGACGGCGGGCCGCGGGCCGGACGTCTGCATCGAGGCGGTCGGCATGGAGGCCTCGGGGGCGACCGGCCCCCTCGCGGCGCTCGACAAGGTGACCCAGCTCGCGCGCGTGCAGACCGAGCGCATCACGCCGCTGCGCGAGGCGGTCTACCACTGCCGCAAGGGCGGACGGGTCGCCGTGCTGGGCGTCTTCGCGGCGTGGGCCGACCGGTTCCCGCTCGGTGCGCTGATGAACAAGGGCCTCACCCTGCGGGGCGCGCAGATGCACGGGCAGAAGTACATCCCGACGCTGCTCGACCTCATGGCCCGCGGCGAGCTCACGCCGGAGTACCTGGCGACGCACGAGCTCGACCTCGAGGACGGCGCGGAGGCGTACCGCCTGTTCAAGGAGAAGGACGACGGCTGCCTGCGGGCCGTCCTGCGACCCGGCGGCGTCTGACCCTCCCCCGGCGGCTCCGCGCACGGCGGGCACCAGCCCGGCGCACGCGGAGCCGCAGGTGGGGGCGTCGGCGTGGGCGCGCCGACGCCCCGGTGGCGGGCCCGTGGGACCGGGGCCACGATGGGTCGCGCGTCGAGCCGCGGCGCACCGCGCGAGGGAACGAGAACGATGACCACGACGTCAGTGCCGACGGACGCACCGACCGGACCCACCCCGACGCGCCCCATGCCGCTGCCGACCCCGCGCGGCCCGCTCGGCGAGGCCCTCCTGCGCCTGCTCACCGGCGCGTCCGCCGACGCGGACGACCTGCACGCCGCGCTCGCCGCGGTCGTCGCCCACCCGCCCGGCTCGTGGCTCGAGGACGACGACGTCCAGCTCGCCCTCCTGTGCCTCTACGAGCTGCACTACCGCGGGCTCGAGGGCGTCGACGACGCCTGGGAGTGGGACGTCGACCTGCTGACCGTGCGCGCGACCCTCGAGCGGCACGTCGAGGACGAGCTCCGCGATCGCGTGCCCGTCCCCGACTGCGCGGACCGCACGCGCACGGGCGTCGCCGCCCGCCTGTTCCGGCTGACGGAGGAGGACGACTCCCCCAGCCTGTCCCGGTACGTCGCGCGCCGGGCGACGGACGAGCAGCTGCGCGAGGTGCTCGTGCAGAAGTCCGTCTACCAGCTCAAGGAGGCGGACCCGCACACCTGGGCGGTCCCGCGCCTCGGCGGCCGCGCGAAGGCGGCGCTGGTCGAGATCCAGGCGGACGAGTACGGCGGCGGCGACCCCGAGCGCATGCACCACGCCCTCTTCGCGTCGTCGATGCGCGGCCTCGGCCTCGACGACACCTACGGCCGCTACGTCGACCACGTGCCGGCCGCGACGCTCGCGTCGACCAACGTGATGTCCCTGCTCGGCCTGCACCGCCGCCTGCGGGGCGCGGTCGTCGGGCACCTCGCGGCGTTCGAGATGACGTCCTCGCTGCCCAACCGTCTCTACGGCAACGGCCTGCGCCGCCTCGGGCACGACGACGAGGCCACCACCTGGTACTTCGACGAGCACGTCGCGGCCGACGCCGTGCACGAGCAGATCGCCGCCCGTGACCTCGCCGGCAACCTCGCCGAGGAGGAGCCCGCGCTGGTCGACGACGTGCTGTGGGGTGCCGCGGTGTGCCTCGCCGTCGAGGGCTGGGTGGGGGCGCGCACGATCGCGCGGTGGGACGCCGGCGAGTCGTCGCTGCGCCTTGCCCTGTGAGCGCGGCGTGCGCACCGCACCCGCCGTCGCCGGCGCACGCGTGACGCCGGAGCGGTCCGACCGCCCGCGCGTCGCCGACGCCGTCTACCTGCTGCCGCTGCGGACGGCCGAGCCCGCCGACCGGGAGACGTGGAGGTACCTCTCGCGCGTCGTGCGCGTGCTCGACGTCGTCGTGGTCGACAGCTCCGCGCCCGAGGTGGCCGACGTGCACGCCCACCACCTGCCGCCCGGTGTGCGGCACGTGCGTGCCGACCCGCCGCCACCGGGCGCGAACGGGAAGGTCGTCGCGGTGCGCCACGGGTTGCGGGCCTCCGGGCACGAGCGCGTCGTCATCGCGGACGACGACGTGCGCTGGGACGTCGAGGACCTGGTGCGCGCCCTGCGGATGCTCGACGACGCCGAGGTCGTGCGCCCGCAGAACGTCTTCGCCCCCGCGCCGTGGCACGCCCGCTGGGACACCGGCCGCGCGTTGCTCAACCGCGCGCTCGGCGGCGACTGGCCCGGCACGCTGCTCGTGCGCCGCTCCGCCCTGCCGTCGCACGGCTACGACGCGCAGGTCCTGTTCGAGAACCTCGAGCTCGTGCGGACCGTCCGGGCGCGCGGCGGACGCGAGCACGTCGCGCTCGACCTGCTGGTCGAGCGCCGGCCCCCGACGACCCGCCACTTCCTCCACCAGCGCGTCCGCCAGGCCTACGACAGCCACGCGCAGCCCCTGCGGCTCGCGGCCGAGCTGGCGGTGCTGCCGCTCGTCCTGACGGCGCTGGCGCGGCGGCGGCCTGCGCTGCTCGGCGCCGGCGCGGTCGCGGTCGCGGCGGTCGCCGAGGCGGGGCGGCGCCGCGCCGGCGGCCGACGCCGGTTCCCCGCGACCGCCGCCCTGTGGGCGCCGGCGTGGTGCCTCGAGCGGGGCGTGTGCGCGTGGGCGGCCCTCGTGCTGCGCGCCGCCGGAGGTGTCCCGTACGCCGGCACCCGGCTGCGCCGCGCGGCCCACCGGGAACGCGACCTCCGCCCCACGGCGGGCACCACCGACCCGAGGAGCACGACGTGACGCAGGACCACCGGCCGACGCCCGTCGCGGACGGCACACCGGCGCCCGTCGGCGGAGCCCGCCCCGTCCGCACGCCTCCGGCGCGTGCGTCGGTGACCTTCTGCCCCGACGGACCGGTGCTCGTGCGCGGCGACGTCGACCTGCGCGACGAGGACGGCAACCCGCTCGAGCGGCCGCGCCCGACGGTGGCGCTGTGCCGGTGCGGCGGGTCCGCGATCAAGCCGTGGTGCGACGGGACGCACAAGGTGAACGGCTACCGGTCGCTGGACTGACCTGGGACGGGACCCCCCGGGGGGAAGCGCCGGTGGTTTGCGTCGCCCGGTCCGTTCGCCTAACTTTCACCACGGGTCAGGACACGGCCCTCGGAACTTGCTCGAAGAGGTCATCCCCACGTGTCCACCACCACCCGCGACGACCGCCCGGCCCGTCGCGACATCCCCGGTGCCCCCGCGCCCCGCCTCCGGTACGTCCCCGCGGACGGCAGCTGGTGGTGGTCGCCGGAGTGCTGGGCACTGCACGGCTTCGAGGCCGGCGACGTCGTCCTCACGACGGACCTGGTGCTCGCCCATGTCGATCCGGAGGACCGCGACCGCTGGTGGTCGACCTTCTCCGCCGCGACGGTGCATCCCGTCCACGCCCGGTTCCGCATGCGCGACGCGCGCGGTCAGGAGCACCACGTCGCCGCGGTGTGCCGCCGTACCGACGACGGCGCACTGGAGGCCGACCTCGTCGACGTGACGCGACTGGTCGCCGCCGAGGGCAGCCGGCTGGCCAGCAGCCAGATCGCCGCGTCGGCGGCGTCGCGCGCGACGATCGAGCAGGCCAAGGGCCTGCTCACCGCCGCGTTCGGCATCACGCCGGAGCTCGGCTTCGCCGTGCTGCGGGAGGCGTCGATGCGCAGCAACGTCAGCCTGCGCACGATCGCCGACGGCATCGTCGAGCACGTCGTCGACCGCGCCGTGCGCGTCGAGTCGCTCGCGGCCGCGTTGGAGCCGTTCCTGCTCGGCGTCGGCCCCGACGACGTGCGCGCGGGCGACCGACGCGACAGCGTCCGACCCGACACGGTCTGACCGGGGGCGTCGGGCCCGTCCGGCACCAGGTCGTCCCCCGCCGCCGGTCGTCCGGATCCGTCCGCGCCGTCGTCGGTGCGACGCGTCAGCCGTCGCGGCGCTCGAACGTCGAGCCCGACGGCTCCACCCCGCCGACGGTCCGCACCATGTCGAGCGCGAGGTCGCGCAGCTTGACGTTGCGCGCCTGCGACGCACGGCGCAGCACGGTCATCGCCTCCTGCGGCGAGCACCGGTTCTGCCCCATGACGATGCCGATCGCCTGGTCGATCACCGCCCGGGACTCGAGCGCGGTCTGCAGGTCGGCGGTGGTGGTGGCGAGGTCGACGAGCCGCAGGGAGTAGCCGAGCACGCGGCCGAGATCGGCCGCGAGCCCCTCCGCGCGCGCGACCGCCTCGTCGTCCCAGCAGTCCGCGCGGTCCGAGTACACGTTGAGCGCCACCTGGACGCCGCCGTGCACGCGGACCGGGAACGCGGCGGAGCACGCGAACCCCTCCGCCAGGGTTGCGTCCCGCCACGCCGGCCAGCGGTCGGCCGCGGCGACGTCCGGCACCAGGATCGTCCTCTCCTCGTCGACGGCCGCCAGGCACGGGCCCTCGCCGGCGTCGTACTCCGCCTGGTCGCACCGGCGGGCCCGCTCCCCCGTCCAGGCGACCGACGTCGCGGGCGCGCCCGGGCCACCGCGGCGGAGGGTGACGCTCGTCTCACCCGCGTCGCCGGCCAGCACGGCGGCCGACGCGTACGCGACGGCCTCGACGACGGCGTGCACGTCCGTCGCCTCCAGCAGTGTCGTGTGCAGCTGCGACATGACGTCGGCGACGGACTCGTCCACGGCCCCATCCTCTCCCGGTGCCGGGACGGGTGCGCTCACCCGGTCGCCGTCACGTTCTCGTACGCGCGCTGCGCCGCCTGCTGCGCGTCGGCGAGCGCCTCCTCGGCCGTCGCCTCGCCCAGCAGGGCCTCGGTGACGGCGTTGTTGAGCGCATTGCCGATCTCCTGCCCGGCCGGCGACGCACCGAACGTCTGACCGTAGTCCAGGACGTCGTAGTACGTGGCGATCACCTGGTCGAACCCGGGGTCGCCGGACTCCACGACCCAGCGATCGCGGACCAGCTGGTCCGCCTCCGGGGAGCCGGTGAACAGGCCGGTGTTGATGCCGCCGTCCTCCTCGCGCGTCGCGGCGCGGGCCTCGCCCGCGGCCTCCCACGCCTCGAGCTCGGTGAGCTCGAGCATCCACGCGCACGCCGCGTCCGGGTTCTTCGCACCGGCCGGCACGACGAACGCCGTGCCGCCCGCCACGGAGAACGGCTGGCCCTCGGCGTCGCGGAACGGCACCGCGCGCAGCTGGACCTGGCCGACGTACGGGGACAGCACGTTCGGGTACCACTGCGCGTTGACCTGCGCGGCGACCTGGTCGGTCACGTACTGGTTCGCGTCGCCGAACGTGTCGAACGAGTCGGTGAACGACTTCACGGCCGCGTAGCCGCCCTGCGCGTCGGTGATCCGCTTGAGCATCTCGACGCCCGCGACGTTCGACGGGTCGTCGAGGGTCGGCCGGCCCTCGTCGTCCGTGAGCTGCCCGCCCATGCCGAGCACCCACAGGCTCGCCTGGCCGGTGGCGACGGGGTCGAAGCCGAGCCGGGTCGGGTTGCCGCCCTCCTCGGTGTACGTCGCCGCGACCGCCTGCAGCAGCACGTCCGGCTGCGACGTGTCGATCTGCTCGTCGGTGATGCCGGCCGCCTCGAGCACGCGCGTGTTCAGCAGGATCGCGGGCGGCTGGTAGAACTGCGGCACCGCCCACAGCTGGTCGTCCCACCGGACGTCGTCGACGACGAAGTCGTAGAACCGCTCGTCCGCCACGACGCCGTGCGCGTCGTAGCAGGCGTCGAGCGGCTGGATCAGGCCCTGCGCCGCGTAGGTCGGGACGAACCGGCGGTCCATCTGCACGACGTCCGGCACCTGCCCGCCCGCCACGCGGGTCGTGAACTTCTGCGCGTCGAAGGACGTCTGGTCCATCGTGATCTCGACGTCGCCGAGCTGCTCGGCCGCGTACGCCATGCGCGCCTCGCCGACGTCGTCCGCGTTGTCGAACGCCCACGCGGCGAGCGCGCCCGTGGGCGCCGTGGTGAAGTCGGTCGGTGCGTCACCGCCGCCGGCCGCGCCGCCGCCGCCCGGCCCGCAGGCCGCGAGCGTCGCGGTGGCGGTCACGAGCGCGAGCCCGCCGAGCAGTGGTGCGCGTCGTGCGCCCCATCGTGTGGTCCTCATCGGGTCACCCCTTGCGTCCGGTCGTCGCGATGCCGTCGACGAAGTAGCGCTGCCCGAAGGCGAACAGCGCGAGCATCGGCAGCGTCACCAGGAGTGACGCCACCATGACGTACTGGTAGTCGCCCTGACCGCCGGCGGTCGGGCTGTACCGGGTCATCGCGTAGGCGATGCCCAGCGGCGCCGTGAACTGCTCGACGCTGCCCGCGTTGAGGTAGATCAGGGCGGACTGCAGGTTGTTCCACGAGGCCTGGAACTCGAAGAGCAGCACGATGACGAACGACGGCACGGCGAGCGGCATGGCGATCCGCCAGAACTGCTTCCAGTAGCTCGCGCCGTCGATGAGGGCCGCCTCGAAGATCTCGCGCGGCAGGCCGAGGAAGAACTGGCGCTGCAGGAAGATGTAGAACGCCGAGCCGAACAGGTTCGCGCCCCACAGCGGCACCCAGGTGCCCAGCAGGCCCGTCTCCTTCCAGATGAGGTAGACGGGGATCATCGTCACGGCACCCGGCAGCATCATCGTCGCGAGCACGAGGCCGAAGAGCAGGCTCCGGCCCGGGAAGCGGAACCATGCGAACCCGAACGCGACGACCGAGCTCGACACGGCGACGGCCACCGCGGCGAGCACCGCGATCGACACGCTGTTGGTGAGCCAGCTCAGCAGCGGCAGCTCCTGCCAGACCGTGACCCAGTTCTCCCACCGCACGGGCGAGGGCAGGAGCGAGTTGTCGAAGACCTGGCCGCGGCCCTTGAGGCTCGCCGCGACGAGCCACAGCAGCGGGTAGAGGAACAGCGCCGTGATGCCGAGCAGGACGGCCCAGCGGACCACGCGGCCGACGCGGCTGAAGCGGCCGCGCCGCCAGACGGGCGCCTCCTCCGCGACGCCGCGGGCGCGCGGGGCGACGGGCACCTGCGGGGGTGCGCCGAGCGGGGTGGTGGTCGTGGTGGCCATCAGCGGTCCGCCTCGTAGTAGACGAAGCGGTTCCCGAACCGCACCTGGACGAGCGTGACCAGCATGACGATCACGAACAGCAGCCACGCCATGGCGGCGGCGAAGCCGAAGTTGAACTGCCGGAACGCCTGCTGGAAGAGGTAGATCGCGTAGAAGAGCGACGCGTCCGGCGAGCTCGACCCCTGGTCGCGCCAGAACAGCAGGTACGCGGAGTCGAAGATCTGGAACGCGGCGATCGTGAGCACGATGGTGTTGAAGAAGATCGCGCCCGAGATCATCGGCACGGTGATGTGCCGGAACAGCCGCCACGGGCCGGCGCCGTCGAGCGTCGCGACCTCGTACAGCTCGCGGGGCACCGACTTCAGCGCGGCGAGGAAGATGACCATCGTGCCGCTCACGGCCCACAGCGACATGAGCACGATCGACGGCTTGATCCAGTCGGGGTCGACGAGCCACTGCGGCGCGGGCAGCCCGAGGCTCCGCAGGAACCGGTTGACCGCCCCGTTGGAGCCGTTGAGGAGCAGGAAGAAGATGGCGGCCGTCGCGACGGCCGGCGTCATCTTCGGCAGGTAGAACACCGTGCGGAAGAAGCCGGCGCCCTTGCCGACGCGGTCGAGGAGCACCGCGAGGAAGAGCGCGAACGCGATCTCGAGCGGCACGGCGAGCAGCGCGTAGAACAGGGTGTTGCCGAGCGCGGTCGCGACGCGCGGGTCGTCGAACAGCTCGCGGTAGTTCGCGAGCCCGACCGGGGTCGCGGTGCCGGTCGCGAGGTTGTAGCGCGTGAGCGAGATGTACAGGCTCCACGCCATCGCCCCCGCGGTGAACACGAGGAACCCGACGATCCACGGCGAGATGAAGAGGTAGCCCGCGATCGCCTCGCGGTCGAACCGGCGTCGTCGCCGCGGCACCGGTGCCGTGCCGGGCCCTCCGGGCGGCCCTGCCGCCACAGCGGGCGCAACCTGCGTCATCGCCGGCTCCCGTCGTCCGTCCGCGCCCGGCGGACCGGGTCGGCAGCCCCGCCCGTCCACCTGCTGGAACGAGTCGAGGACGGTTCGGACGATAGAACCGCTTCTCCGGCGGCGCGACTTCTCGGACGGCCGCCCCGCTGTGGGGCTCGTCTCACGCGCGGCTGGGCCCGGTCCGCCGCGGGAGCGACCGCGAGGTCGCGGGAGTGGTGCGAGGTCGCGGGAGTCGTGCGAGGTCGCGGGC
>NZ_JBHUZW010000093.1:0-15383 GCF_042667215.1 Cellulomonas sp. NPDC057328
GTGCAGCGCTCACGTCGTGAGCGCTGCACGGGCCGCGGGCCGTGGTTCAGGCGCAAGAGCATCGGTACCCGTGGTCGCATCAGGGCAGCCGCAGCGCCCGCTGCACCTCGAGCGCGCGCGTGAGCACCCGCGGCCACACCTCCGTGCCGAGCTCGTGCACCTGCCCCATGCCGAGCCCGCGGCCGCCGTGCACGCCGCGCTGCACGACGACCGACTGCTCCCACGTCGTCGCCCACAGGCCCTCGCGCCCGTGCCGGCGGCCGTACCCGGAGGCGCCGACGCCGCCGATCGGCGCGCCGACGCTCCCCCACAGCGTCTGGTGCGTCTCGTTGACGACGACGGCCCCGGCGCGCACCCGCGCCGCGACCGCGCGTCCACGCTGCAGGTCGGCCGACCACACGGCGGCGACGAGCCCGTACGGCGAGTCGTTCATCGCGGCGACGGCCTCGTCGTCCGACGCCACGGGGTGCACGGTCACGACCGGGCCGAACGTCTCCTCGTCGTGGACGCGCGCCTCGCGCGGGACCGCCGCGAGCACCGTCGGCTCGTAGAAGTACGGCCCGAGGTCGGGGCGCTGCGCCCCGCCCGCGAGCACGAGCGCGCCGTGGCCCACGGCGTCCTCGACGTGCTCGACGACGCGCGCGAGCTGGTCGGCGGACGTCAGCGACCCCATGTCGGACCGGTAGTCGAGGCCTGCGCCGAGCCGCAGCGCGGCGGTGCGCCGCACCAGCGCGGCGACGAACGGCTCGCGGACCGCCTCGTGCACGTACAGCCGCTCGACCCCCGCGCACACCTGCCCGGCGGAACCGAAGCACGCCCGCACCGCCGCCGCCGCGGCCGCCTCGACGTCGACGTCGTCCGCGACGTACATCGCGTTCTTGCCGCCGAGCTCCAGCGTGACGGGCACGCCCAGCTCGCCCGCTCGCGCGGCGAACACCCGCCCGAACGCCGTCGACCCGGTGAAGCCCGCGTGGTCGACGTGCTCGAGCAGCGCCATGCCGACGTCCGGGCCACCGACGAGCACCTGCACGAGGTCGTCGGGCGCGCCCGCGTCCTCGAGCAGCTCGGCCGCCCACAGCAGGGTGAGCGCGCTCTGCGGGTCGGCGCGCAGCAGCACGGCGTTGCCCGCGACGAGCGCCGTCAGGGTGTCCCCGAGCCCGAGCGAGAGCGGGTAGTTCCACGGCGTGACGACGCCCACGACCCCGTGCGGGCGCCGGTGCACGCGCACCGACGTGAACCCGGGCACGAGCCCCCGCACCCGGCGCGGTGCGAGCAGCCGCGGCGCGCGCAGCGCGTGCCAGCGGGCCGCGTTGGCGACGTCGCCGACCTCCTCCCACGCGTGCGTGCGCGCCTTGCCCGTCTCGACCTGCAGCAGGTCGAGCACGTCGCTCTGCCGCTCGAGCAGCAGGTCGTGCACGCGCAGCAGCAGGGCGGTGCGCTCGCGCAGCGGACGTGCCGCCCACAGCCGCTGCGCGGCGCGGGCGCGGCGCGCGGCGGCGGGCAGGTCGTCGGGCGTGGTCAGCGGCACGGCCGCGATGGGCGCCCCCGTGAACGGTGCCGTGGCGGCGTGCGTCGCGTGCCCGGGCCCGGCGACGACGCGGGCCAGCAGCGGCCGCACGTCGTCGGGCTCGAGGACGTAGGTGGCGAGCGGGTCGGTCTCCGGGTCGTGCAGGTCGGCATGCTCGTGCGCCATCGCGTCAGGCTACGCCGCGACCCGCCGCCACCCGGCCCGCCGCCGGTGCCGGTCCCCCGTCAGTGGTGGTGGCCGTTCCGGCCGAGGGTCTGCTCCGGGGTGGCGCCGGGCCGCGTCCACTGGGGCACGGGACGGCCGGTGGGGCCCCACGTGGCGTTCCCGTCGGCGTCGGTGCGCCAGTACCAGCACGCCTCCCGCCCCTCCGGCCAGCCGTCCGGGACGTCCTGCCACGCCTCGCCGCGGCCGTACGGCGTCAGGTCGAGCAGCGCGAAGGTGGGGCTGGCAACCTCTCCCCCGCGGCCCGTCGTGGTGTACGTGAGGAAGACGCGGTCGCCGTCGCGCAGGAAGCAGGTGATCGAGCCCATGATCTCGCCGATCGGCTGCGGGACGCCGCGCACCGAGTACCACGGCTGCGTGTAGCCCATGAACGCGACGAACGGCTCGACCTCGTCCCACGGCCCCTCGGTGAGGACCGCGAACGCGACGCCGCGCGCCTGCAGGTAGGACGTGTCCCGCAGGTGCCAGGCGGAGAGGGTGCATCCCTCGCACTGCCCCTGGTGCGGGGCACCGTCGTGCCACATGTGCTGGTAGACGAGCAGCTCGTCGCGGCCGCCGAACAGGTCGACGAACGGCACGGGCCCGTCGGCGCCGACGACCTCCGCCGTGCCGTCGATCTCGACCATGGGAAGCCGGCGACGGTCGGCCGCGAGCGCGTCGCCGGCGCGCGTGTGGGCCTTCTCGCGGACCAGCAGCTCGTCGCGCGCCGCCTGCCACGTGGCCATGTCGACGACGGGCGGGCGGCCGGGCAGCGCGGTGGTGCGGTCGGACGTGGTGGTCATGGTGCCCTCCGGGTGTCGGCGGGTCGCACGCCGGCGTGCGCCCACCCGTACCGACCGGCCCCGGGGCCGCCACTCATCGGGATCGCACGCGCACGTGCGGTCCGCGGTCAGGCCCGTCCGGCCGCCGCCCGGTCCGCCGTCAGCGACCAGCTCGCCAGCAGGTCGAGCGCCCGCTGCGACGGGGACCCCGGCTCGGTCGAGTACACGAACACGGTGGTGTGCGGGTCCCCGGGCAGCGTCAGCGTCTCGTACTCGACGGTGAGGTCGCCGACGACCGGGTGCCGCAGCCGCTTGGACCCGTGCGTGCGCTGGTGCACACGGTGCTCGTCCCACCACCGGGCGACGTCGTCGCTGGCCGCACGCAGCTCGGCGACCAGCTCGGCGGTGGCCCGGTCGGCAGGGTCGGTGCCGGCCTCGAGCCGCAGGTTCTCGACGGCGGCGCGGGCCTGGACCTCCCAGTCGACGAACAGGGCGCGCGCGTCGTCGTCGAGCAGGAGCCAGCGCGCGTAGTTGCGCCGCGCCGCGGGGAACCGGTCGAAGTCGGTGAGCAGCGCACGGCCGAGGCGGGTCTGCGCCAGCACGTCCGCGCGGCGCCCCAGCACCAGGACCGGCACGTCGTCGAGCGCGTGGAGCAGCTGGTGCATGCCGGGGCGCAGCCGCTGGACGGGCCGCGTGCGCGGCTGCGGCCGGCCGGTCCCCCGGCCCACGAGGTCCGCCAGGTGGGCGCGCCCGGGGGCGTCCAGCGACAGGGCCCGGCCGATGGCGTCGACCACGGCGGGCGACGGCACGATCCGGCGCCCCTGCTCGAGCCGCGCGTAGTAGTCCGCGGAGACGCCCGCCAGCAGCGCGACCTCCTCGCGCCGCAGCCCCGGCACGCGGCGGGGGCGGTCGTCCGCGGGCAGGCCGGCGCGGGACGGGTCGCACTGCGCCCGGGCACGGCGCAGGAAGTCGGCGAGCTCGGCGTTCCTCTCGACCATGCCGCCCATCATGCCGACGGCCGGCGGCCGTGGCAGCCCTCCGGGTAGGACGCCGCGTCCTGGGCAGCCGCGACCCAGGACGCACCGGGCCTGCCCCAGCCCTCCGCGGGCCCCGCGACGGCGACAACCTGGACGTCGTCGGCAGGCCGCCGACCGGACCCACCGAGAAGGAGCACCACCATGCCGTACCCCACCGACCGTCCCGCCACCTGGTTCGTCACCGGCGCCTCCCGCGGTCTCGGGCTGGAGCTCGTCCGCCGGCTCCTCGAGCGCGGCGACCACGTCACCGCCACCACGCGCTCGGTCGAGCGCCTCACGGCGGCGCTGGCGGACGTCGACACCGCCCACCTGCTGCCCCTCGCCGTCGACCTCGCCGACGAGGCGCAGGTCGCACGGGCCGTCGCGGCGACGACCGAGCGCTTCGGCGGGCTGGACGTCGTCGTGAACAACGCCGGGTACGGCTACCTCGCCGCGGTCGAGGAGGTCTCCGACGCCGACGCCCGCGCGATGTTCGACGTCCAGGTGTTCGGTGTCTGGAACGTGCTGCGCGCGGTGCTGCCCGGCTTCCGGGAGCGGCGCAGCGGGCACGTCGTCAACGTGTCGTCGATCGTCGGGCTCGTCCCGTTCCCGGGCTGGGGCCTGTACGCGGCGGGGAAGTTCGCGCTGGAGGCGCTCACCGAGTCGCTCGCGGCCGAGGTGGCCGACCACGGGATCGCGGTCCACCTGGTGGAGCCCGGCTACATGCGCACCGACTTCCTGCGGCCCGTGTCGCTCGGCCTGCCGGGTGACACCAGCGACGCCTACCCGGGGATCCGCACGATGGTGGAGCAGCACCTGGGGATGCCGGGCTCCCAGCTCGGCGACCCGGGCCGCGCGGCGGACGCGATCATCACCGTCGCGACGGCGGGTGACGCGCCGCTGCACCAGCTGCTCGGCTCGGACTCGCTGGCACTTGCGGAGGGGCGCGTCCGCGCGCTGGCCGCCGACGTCGAGGCGGCCCGCGCGCTCGCCGTGACGACCGACATCACCGACGCCTGACCCACGTGCCGGGGCGACGGTGCCGCGTGCACGGCGGCGGCGGACCGGCCGTGCACGGGGCACCTGCCGCACGCGGGGCACGGCGTCAGCGCGTCGAGGCGTCAGGGCCTCAGAGCGCCAGCGTGTCCCGCACCTCCGCCTCCGCGAGCGCCAGCACCGCGGCCCGCGCGTCGCCGGCCGACCGCGCCGCGCGTGCCGCCGCCGCCATCGCGACGCACTGCTCCCGCGTGTGCCGGCGCAGCGCGAACCGCACGGCGGGGAGCGCGCCCGCGGCCATCGACAGGCTTGTGACGCCCAGCCCGACGAGGACCAGCGCCATGAGCGGGTCGGACGCGGACTCGCCGCAGACGCCGACCGGCTTGCCGGCCTCGGCGCCCGCGGACGCCGTCGTCGCCACCAGGTCGAGCACGGCGGGCTGCCACGCATCCAGCAGGTCGGCGAGCTCGCCGCGCAGGCGGTCGGTCGCCATCGTGTACTGGGCCAGGTCGTTGGTGCCGAGCGAGACGAAGTCGACCTCGGCGAGCACGTCGCGCGCCCGCAGCGCCACGGCGGGCACCTCGACCATGACGCCCACGGTGGCGACGCCCGCGGCGCGCGCGGCGGCGGCGAAGTCGCGGGCCTCGTCGGCGGTGGCGATCATCGGTGCCATCACCCACGGCGCCGTGCCGGTGGCCTCCTGCGCGCGGCCCAGCGCCTCGAGCTGCGTGCGCAGCAGCTCGGGCGCCGAGCGGACGAGCCGGTAGCCGCGCACGCCCAGCGCCGGGTTCTCCTCGTCGTGCTGCGTCGCGAAGGCCAGCGGCTTGTCGGCACCCGCGTCCAGCGTGCGCACGACGACCTTGCGCCCGCCCATGGCGCGCAGCACCGCCGCGTACGCCTCGGTCTGCTCCTCGACGGTCGGCGCCTGCGTCCGCTCGAGGAAGAGCACCTCGGTGCGGAACAGGCCGACGCCCTCGGCACCGGCGCCCGACGCGGCGACGCGCTCGGCGTCGGCGGCGGTGCCGATGTTGGCGAGCAGCGCGACGGCGTGGCCGTCGGCGGTGGTGCCGGGCGCGGCGTCGGCACCGAGCAGGTCCTCCGCGGCGTGCCGACGCTCGTACGCGGCGCGCAGGTCGGCGTCCGGGTGCGGGGTCACGGTGCCGGCGGCCGCGTCGACCGCGACCTCGACGCCGTCCTCGACGTCGGTGACGCCCGCGACCCGCACGACGCACGGCAGACCGAGCTGGCCGGCGATGATCGCCGTGTGCCCGGTGGGCCCGCCGAGCTCGGTGACGATCGCCAGCACCTTGTCGAGGTCGAGCGCGGCCGTGTCGGCCGGCGCGAGGTCGCGCGCGACGACGACCGACGGGCGCTCGAGGTGCGGCACCCCGGGGTCGGGCAGGCCGAGCACGCGGGCGACCACGCGGTCGCGCACGGAGCGCAGGTCGGTGACCCGCTCGGCGAGGTACCCGCCGGCCTGCTCGAACATCGTCGCGAACATCTGCACGACGCCGTCGAGCGCGGCGACCGGCGGCTCGCCGGCGTCGACGCGCGCCAGCGTCTGCGCGTGCAGCGCCGAGTCCGCGGCCATCTGCGCCGTGGCGGCGAGCACGTGGGCCACCGTGCCGGTCGCGGCGGCGGCCTGGGCGCGCAGGCCGTCGGCCACCTCGGTGAACGCGCGTGCGACGGCCTCGTGGGCCTCGGCGGGCGTCGCGGGACGCCCGTCGACGACGAGCACCGCGTCGCCCGGCACCACCGGTGCCGGGCGCACCTGCGCGACGGGACCGACCACCGCGCGACGGCCGACGCCCACGCCGTGCAGCACGCCCCCCGCGGGCGCGCCGACCGTCGCGGCGGTCACGACGACGCCCCGGCGGTGGCGGCGTCCGCGCCGGCCTCGGGGGCGTCGAGGTCCGTCGCCAGCAGGGCGACCAGCTCGTCGAGGACACGGTCGGCGTGCTCGCCGTCGGCGTGCAGCACGACCTCCTCGCCGTGCGGGACGCCCAGCGACATGACGAACAGGATGCTCGAGGCGTCGACGGGTGCCCCGCCCTGCTTCGCGATCGTGACGGGGACGCCGCTCGCGGCGACGGCCTGCGTGAACAGCATCGCGGGGCGGGCGTGCAGCCCGACGCGGGACGCGACGGCGACGGTGCGCTCGGCCATGAGTGCTCCTCGGGGTGGGGTCGGTGGTGGGTGGTCGGTGGTCAGGCGGCGACGAGGTCGCGGTCGTCGTCGGCGGCGCGGTCGGCCGCGACGAGCGGGTCGTGCTTCATCGTCTTGAGCACGACGACGAGCAGGGCGGAGACGACGACGCCGGCGACGACGGCCGCGACGAAGCCCAGCGGGTTGCCGATGAGCGGCAGCACCCACACGCCGCCGTGCGGGGCGACGAGCGAGGACCCGAAGGCCATGACGAGCGCACCCGTGACGCTCGAGCCGACGAGCGAGGACACGATGATCCGCCAGGGGTCGGCGGCCGCGAACGGGATCGCACCCTCGGAGATGAAGGACGCCCCCAGCAGCCAGGCGGCCTTGCCGTTCTCCTGCTCGGCGTGCGTGAACAGGCGCTTGCGCACGGTCGTGGCGAGGGCCAGCGCGAGCGGCGTCACCATGCCCGCGGCCATCACGGCGGCCATCACCTGGTACTGCACGGCGCCGGGCGCGAGGCCCTCGGTCGCCAGGCCCGTGACGGCGAACGTGTACGCCACCTTGTTGACGGGGCCGCCGAGGTCGAAGCCCATCATCGCCCCGAGCAGGGCGCCCATGACGACGAGGTTGGCGCCCGACAGCCCGTTGAGCCAGCTCGTCAGACCCTCCATGGCGGCGGCGATCGGCCGGCCGAGCACGACGAGCATGACGACGCCCACGACGAGGGACGACAGCAGCGGCACGACGACGACGGGCATGATGCCGCGCACGCCCTTCGGCACGTCCCAGCGGCTGATCCACAGCGCGAGGAAGCCGGCGAGGAAGCCGGTGACGAGGCCGCCGAGGAAGCCGGCGCCCACGAGCACGGCGGTCGCGCCGCCGACGAACCCGGGCACGAGGCCGGGACGGTCGGCGATGCCGTAGGCGATGAACCCGGAGAGCACCGGGACGAGGAACCCGAAGGCGGCCTGCCCGGTGGCGAGCAGCACCACGGCCCAGTCCTGCAGCGACGCCGGGTCGAACGACGCGACGACCTCGGCCGCGTCGACACCGGTCACCTCGATCGCGCCCTCGGCACCGCCCCAGGCGATCTGCGCGAGCATGAAGCTGACGGCGATGAGGATGCCGCCCGCCGCGACGAACGGGATCAGGTAGGAGACCCCGGTCATGAGCCACTGCCGCACCTTCGTCCCGGCGCCGGCACCACGGTCGGCGGCCGGTGCGACGACGGGAGCGGCCGCGGGTGCCGGCGTGCCGGCGGCGGGCGCGGACTCCACCGCGGAGACGGCGGCGGCGATGACGCCCGGCGCGTCGTGCACGGCCTTCTTCACGCCGACGTCGACGAACGGCTTGCCGGCGAAGCGCTGCTTGTCCTTGACCTCGAGGTCGGCGGCGTAGATGACGCCGTCCGCGGAGGCGACCAGCGCGGGGTCGAGCGGCGTGGAGCCGGCGGCGCCCTGCGTCTCGACGTGGACCTCGTGGCCGGCGGCCTTGCCGGCCTGCTCGAGGGCCTCGGCGGCCATGTACGTGTGGGCGATCCCCGTGGGGCACGAGGTGACGGCGACGAGCTTCATGACGGGACGACCTCCCGGGTGACGATGTCGGCCACGGTCTGCGCGTCCGGCGCCTCGAGCAGCGAGGTGCGGAACGACTCGTGGACGAGCCGGCGGGCCAGCGCCGCGAGGATCTGCAGGTGGTCCGCGTCGCCGCTGGCGGGCGCCGCGATGAGGAAGACGAGCCGCGCGGGCCCGTCCGGGGCGCCCCAGTCGACGCCCTGCGCGAGCTTGCCGACGGCGAGGCTCGGCGCCACGACGTGCTCCGAGCGCGCGTGCGGCAGCCCGACGCCGCCGGGCATCCCGGTGGCCATCTGCGCCTCGCGGGCGGCGACGTCGGCGGCGAACCCGTCGGCGTCGGTGACCCGGCCCGCGGCGGCCAGCAGGTCGACGAGCGCGCGCGTCACGGCGACGCGGTCGGCCGCGCCGAGGTCGACGGCGACGAGCTCCGGCGTGATGAGGGGGGTGGTGGCCGAGGTGGTCATGTCACAGCTCCTTGAGCGCGAGACGCGGGTCGGGGTCGGCGACGACGCGGACCGCGTCGAGGTCGAGGTCGTGCGGCGCCGGCACCTCGGTGCCGGGCCGGAGGACCGCGGCGCGGCCCCAGGCGACGGCCGTGCGCAGCCGGTCCGGGGCGGCACCGTCGGCGGCGAGGAAGCCGGCGAGCGTGGAGTCGCCCGCGCCGACCGTGGACAGGGGGACGAGGGCGGGCCCGCCGGCCCACCACGCGTGCGGGGCGTCACGGCAGACGAGCAGCGCGCCGTGGGCGCCGAGGCTGACGAGCACGTCGCGCGTGCCCTGGTCGACGACCTCGCGCGCGGCGGCGACGACGTCGCCGACGGTCACCAGCTCACGGCCGGCGAGCTCGCCCAGCTCCTGCTCGTTGGGCTTGACGAGCGTGAGACCGCCCGCGCGCACCGCCCGGGCGAGGGGCGCGCCGGACGTGTCGAGCACGAACGGCACCTGGTACCGGTTGGCGAGGGCGCCGAGCCGCACGAAGAACGCGTCCCCCGCGCCGGCGGGCAGCGAGCCCGCGGCCACGACGGCGGCCGGGCCGGCGACGAGCTGCGTCTCGACCGCGGCGAGCAGCGCGTCGACCTCGCCCTCGGCCAGCTGGGGGCCGGGCGCGTTGACCTTGGTCGTCGTGCCGTCGGCCTCGACGAGCGTGATGTTGGTGCGCGTGTCGCCGGCGACGGGCACCGGCACCGCGGCGACGCCGTGCTCGGCGAGCAGCTCGGTGAGGCGTGCGCCGTCGGGGCCGCCCGTCGGGACCACCGCGAGCGCGCCGACGCCGTGCCGGGCGAGCGCGCGGGCGACGTTGATCCCCTTGCCGCCCGGGTGCACGTGCGTCGTGTGCGCACGGTTGACCTCGCCGACGTCGAGCCGGTCGACGTCGAGCGCCCGGTCGACGCTCGGGTTCGGGGTGACGGTGACGATCACGCGCGCACCACCCGCGTGCCGGCCTGCTCGATCTCGTCGGCGAGCTCGGGCTCGACCGCGCTGTCGGTGATGAGCGTGTCGACGTCGTCGAGGCCGGCCACGCGCGCCAGGTCGACGCGCCCGACCTTGGTGTGGTCGGCGAGGACGACGGTGCGGCGGGCGGCGGCGACGAGCGCGCGCTTGACGGCCGCCTCCGCCAGGTCGGGCGTGGTGACGCCGTGCTCGGCGGTGATGCCGTTCGCGCCGAGGAAGACGACGTCGACGTGGATCTCGGCGAGGTCGCGCAGCGCCCACGAGCCGACGGCGGCCAGGGTGCGGCCGCGGACGGTGCCGCCGACGAGGTGGAGCGTCGTGCCGGGCCGCGTGGCGAGCACCGTGGCGACGGGCAGCGCGTGCGTCACGACGGTGAGCTCGCGGTCGGTCGGCAGGAGCTCGGCGAGGCGCACGGTCGTGGTGCCGGCGTCGAGGATGACGGAGCCGCCGTCGGGCAGCTCGTCGAGCGCGGCCTTGGCGATGCGCTCCTTCTCCCCCGCCAGCAGGCCCTCCCGGTCCGCCAGCCCGGGCTCGAAGCCGAGCCGCTCGACGGGGATCGCGCCGCCGTGCACGCGCCGCACGAGGCCGTGCCGCTCGAGGGCGGTGAGGTCGCGGCGGATGGTCTCGGGGGTGACGTCGAGCTCCGCGGCGAGGCGCGTGACGTCCACGCGGCCGTCCGCGCGGGCCCTGCTGAGGATCTGCTGGTGTCGCTCGGGTGCGTACACATCGACTCCGTCGTCCCGTGGCGCCCGACCCGGGCGCCCCTGCTCACCAGGGTGCGCCCGGTCACGGCGCTTGTCAAGCACATTCGGGCAGGATCGGACATGGTCAGATGTCCGACTGTGTGGGATCGGGCACTCCCCTGATCCCGGACGCCCGTGGCCCGGTGCGCCCACAGGCAGCACCGGGCCACGGCCCCGGCTCAGGCGGCGTTGACCTGCGCGAGCACCGCCATCAGCTCGTCCACGGTCCGCGCGTCGGCCACCCGCGCCGCCTGCTCCTCGTCGGCGAACACGAGCGCGATCCGGGACAGCACCTCGAGGTGCTCCCCGTCCGCGCCCGCGATGCCGATGACGACCCGCACGGGCGAGCCCTTCCAGTCGACGGCGTGCGGGTAGCGCACCACCGACACGGCCGACCGTCGGATCTCCCCCGTCGACTCCAGCGTCCCGTGCGGGATCGCCAGGCCGTTGCCCATGTACGTCGTCATGGTGCGCTCGCGCGCGAGCATGCCGTCGACGTACGCCGGCGTCACCGCCCCGGCCTCCACGAGCAGGGCCCCCGCCTCGCGGATCGCGTCCTCGTACGTGGTCGCCCGGCCGTCGGCCCGGCAGGTCGCGGCGCTCAGGACGTCGCTCACGGCTCCACCGCCCCCGCCCCGGCCGTCGTCCCCGACCGCGTGGCCGCCACCTCCTGGACGACCTGGTCGTAGACCGGGCTGCTCATGAAGTTGTCGACCGACAGGTGCCGCGTCGTGGGCGCCTTGAGCCGCGCCCGCTCGGTGAGCTCCCGCTGGCTGATGACGAGGTCGGCCGAGTCGTCGAGGTTCGCCACGGCCTTGTTCACCACCTGCACGTCGGCGAACCCGGCCTTGCGGAGCTTGTCCCGCAGCACCGCCGCGCCCATGGCGCTCGAGCCCATGCCGGCGTCGCACGCGAACACGACGAGCCGCACGGGCGCCGCCGACGCGTCACCCTCGGCGGCCGCGCCGCCGACCCCGGACGCCCCCGCGGCACCGGCCGCGAGCGCGCCGAGCGCCGCGCTGCTGCGCCCCTTGTTCGCCTCGGTCTGCGCGACGGCGGCGGCCAGGTCGCCGCTCTCGCCCGCCTCGAGGTCGCGCTTGCGCGTCGCCCGCAGGATCACGGCGGCGACGAGGAAGGACACGGCCGCCGACAGCAGCACCGACAGCGTGACGCCGAGGTAGCTGTCGCGGGCCGTCTGCGCGTACACGGCGAAGATGCTGCCGGGCGCCGCCGGCCCGACCAGCCCGCTGCCGAACACGACGTTGGTCGCGATGCCCGTCGCGCCACCGGCGATGGCCGCCACGATGAGCGCCGGCTTCATGAGCACGAACGGGAAGTAGACCTCGTGGATGCCGCCGAGGAACTGCACGACGATCGCGCCGGGCGCCGTGGACCGCGCCGCACCCACGCCGAGCAGCGTGTACGCGAGCAGGATGCCGAGGCCCGGGCCGGGGTTCGCCTCGACCAGGAACAGCAGCGACTTGCCGTCCTCGACCACCTGCTGCGCGCCGAGCGGCACGAGCACCCCGTTGCCGATCGCGTTGTTGAGGAACAGGACCTTGGCCGGCTCGACGATGACGCTCATGAGCGGCAGCAGGCTGTTGTCGGCGAGCCACGCGACGAGGTCGCCGAGCCACGCGCTGATCTGCGAGACGAGCGGCGCGATGCCGAAGAACGCGGCCACGGACAGCGCCGCCCCGACGATCGCCGCCGAGAACATGTTGACGAGCATCTCGAAGCCGGGCCGGATCCTGCCGTCCCACAACGCGTCGACGTGCTTCATCACCCAGGCGGCGAGCGGGCCGACGATCATCGCGCCGAGGAACATCGGCACGGTGGAGCCGACGATGATGCCGAGCGTGGCGATCGTGGCGACCACACCGCCGCGCTCCCCGTGCACGATCCGCCCGCCGGCGTTCGCGATGAGCAGCGGCAGCAGGTACGTGACCATCGGGCCCACGAGCCCGACGTACTGCTGGAACGTCGTGCCGTCCTCCGCCTCGACGAGCCGCGTGGCGGCGCCCTGCCACGCGCCGGCCTGACCGGCGTCGCCGAAGCCGCCGAGGACGCCGTTCGGCGCCCACCCGACGTCGATGAAGAGGGCGGTGATGAGGCCCCACGCGAGGAACGCGGGCAGGTTCGGCATGATCATGCCGGTGAGGAAGGCGCCGAACCGCTGGAGGCGGACCTGGGCGGTCCGTCCTCGGCCGAGGGTCGGTGCGGCTGCGGTGGTCGTCATGGCCGGTCACACTCCGCTGGTCGATCGTCGTTGATCTGAGGGGGCGCGCCGCCCGGCCGGTTCCCGCGGGGACGGTCCGGGCGCCGCGGTGGTGCTGCGGTGCGCTGGTGGTGCGGTGCTCGGTCGGTGCCGGGTCAGGGCTCGATGGTGACCTTGATGCCCGCACCGGAGCGGACGACGTCGATGCCCTCGACGACGCGCTCGAGCGGGAGCCGGTGGGTGATGAGGTCGTGCACGGGCACGCTGCCGTCGGCGATGAGGCCGAGCGCCTGCTTGTTGTGGTCCGGGCTCGACCCGTTGGCGCCGACGATCGTCAGCTCCTTGTAGTGCACGACGTTGGAGTCGAGCGTGATGGTCGGGCGGTCCTTGGGCAGGCCGCCGAAGAAGCTGATCCGGCCGCGCGGCGCGACCATCCGCAGCGCCTGCTCCTGCGCGGCGCCCGACGCGGCGGCGGTGATGACGACGTCCGCGCCGCGGCCGCCGGTCAGCTCGAGCACCGTCTCCACCGGGTCGACCTCCGACGCGCACACGGCGGCGTCGGGCTTGACCAGCTCGGCGGCGAGGTCGAGGCGCTCGCGGCTGAGCTCGACGAGGTAGACGGCCGACGCGCCCCGCGCCCGGGCGAGGCGCACGTGCAGGCAGCCGATGGGCCCGGACCCCACGACGACCACGACGTCGCCGTCGTGCACGTCGGCGAGCTCCTGCGCGTTGATGGCGCACGCGAACGGCTCCGCGACCGACGCCTCGGCGAAGCCCACGCCGTCGGGGACGCGGTTGAGGCCGTCGACCGCGAGCACCGCGGCCGGCACGACCATGTGCGCGGCGAACCCGCCGTCGAAGTCGTAGCCCATCGACACCTGGTTCGGGCAGATGGTCATGACGCCGGCGCGGCACCAGTCGCAGCGCCCGCACGGGATCGCGGCGATGACCTGGACGCGGTCGCCGGCCGACCAGCCGTCGACGCCGTCGCCGACCTCGTCCACCTCGCCCGCGATCTCGTGGCCCATGACGCGCGGCGGCACGATCCGCTGGTGGCCGGAGGTCGAGATCTTGACGTCCGTCCCGCACATCGAGCACGCGCGCACCCGGATCCTCACCTCGCCCGGGCCGGCGTGCGGCTCGTCGGCCTCCTCCAGGCGGACGTCGCCGGGGGCGTAGAAGCGGAAGACCTTCATCGTTCTCCTCGAGCGCTCAGGGGCGGCCCGGTCGTCACGGCGACGCGGCGGTGCGTCGTCGTCGGACCTCGTCGTCCTGCCGACGCCGTGACGGAGGTCACGGCGCGTCGTCGCTCAGCATCCCGCGCGCGCCGGAGCGACGTCAAGCCATTCCCACACATCCGGGGCTGTTCGGACCGCCGGTTTGCCCGGTCGCTCCGCACAGCCCTGCGCTTCCGCGCCAGGTCGGGTGCCAACCAGGGGCCACCCGGGCACGATCGGGCATCGTGCAGGCGGGTGGCGCACAGAGGTGTCCGGCGGCGGATCCGGTGCCGTAAGGTAAGCCTCACCTACGACGGCGGACCCGCCCGCCGGCCGGCCTCCCCGCCGACTCCCTCGCGAAGGACCACCATGCGCACTGCGCCCCGCCGCCGCGCCCTGCGACCCCTGGTCGCCGGCGCCGCCGCCGCCCTCCTGCTCGCCGCCTGCTCGACGGCCACCCCCGAGGACGCGGGCACGAGCCCCGCCGCCGCGGACGGCGGCGCGTTCCCCGTCACGCTCGAGAACACGTTCGGCGAGACGACGATCGAGCAGCAGCCCGAGGCCGTCGCCTCCGTCGCGTGGGGCAACCACGACGTGGCGCTCGCGCTCGGCGTCGCACCGGTCGGCATGGCCGCGCAGACGTACGGCGACGACGACGGCGACGGCATCCACCCGTGGACCCACGAGGCGCTCGAGGAGCTCGGGGCGACCGGCGACGACCTGCCGGTGCTCTTCGACGAGACCTCCGGCGTGGACTTCGAGGCCGTCGCGAACACCGCGCCCGACGTCGTGCTCGCCGCCTACTCCGGCCTCACGGAGGAGGAGTGGACCACGCTGTCCGAGATCGCGCCGACCGTGTCGTTCCCCGAGATCGCGTGGGGGACCAACTGGCGCGACATGGCGCTCGTCAACGGGCGCGCGCTGGGCCTCGAGGACGAGGCGGAGGCGGAGATCGCCGACGTCGAGCAGCAGATCGAGGACGCGCTCGCCGACCGTCCCGGCATCGAGGGCAAGACGGTCGCGTACGCGTACCTCGACCCGACCGACCTCTCGTCGTTCGGCGTCTACACCAAGATCGACGCGCGCGTGCAGCTGCTCGACGACCTCGGCATGAGCCTCGCGCCGAGCATCCAGGCGTTCGAGGACGACGGCCTCTTCTACGTGGACCTCTCCGCCGAGCAGGCCGACCAGATCGCCGACGCGGACATCTTCGCCACCTACGGAGACGAGACCACGCTCGCGACGCTGCAGGCGCACCCGCTGCTGGGCAAGATCCCGGCCATCGCGAACGGTGCCGTCGTCGTGCTGCAGGACGGCACCCCGCTCGCGTCCGCGACGTCCGGCCCGACGGTGCTGTCCGTGCCGTGGGCGCTGGACGAGTACCTGGACCTGTTCCAGGCCGCCGCGCAGAACGTGAAGTGACGCGGACGCCCCGCACGTGAGCACCACGTCCTCCCCGGCGACGCCGGCCCCCCCCACCGGGCGGCGGGCGGCGTCGTCGCGCC
>NZ_JBHUZW010000094.1:0-14896 GCF_042667215.1 Cellulomonas sp. NPDC057328
GCGTCCGCGAGCCGGCGTGCCTCGCTGCGGGCGCGGTCGGCGTCCGAGCGGAGCCGGCGCAGCTCGCGCTGCAGCGACGCGAGCTCCTCCCGGGCGGCGCGCTCGGCGTCGCGCGCCACGCCGAGCGCGGTCCGCAGGCGCTCGGTCTCGCGGCGCGCGGCGTCGGGCGCCGCCGGCTCGCCGGGCGGGGCGGGCGGCACCGTGCCGTCCGGCGCTGGGGGCACGAGCGGTCGCCACGGCCGTCCCTGCAGCCACGCACCGGCCGCCGCGTCGAGGTCGGGGGCGGGCGCGTCGGCGGCCGCACCGTCCGGGGAGGCGGCGTGGCCGCCCTCCCCCGCGCCGTCCCGCGCCGGCGCCGCACCGGCGGCGTCGTCGTGGGCGGCGACCCACACGCGTGCCACGCGGGCCCGGAAGGCCTCGTCGGACCGGAGCGCGTTCCACAGCGGCACGGCGCCCGTCGTCGCACGGCGGCGGGGCGCGAAGCGGCGCACCGCCAGCAGGGCGGTCGGGACCTCGGGGACGTCCATGCCGCCGAGCACGTCGGCGGCCGCGCGCACGAGCAGCCCGCGCAGCGCGTCGGGGACCGGCTCGTCCGTGCCCGCCGGGTCCGTGCCGGCGTCGGGCGCGGCGCCGTCGTCGCGCCCCGCCGGTCCGGGCGCGGGTGCGTCGTCGCGCTCCGGCTCTGCCGCGCGCACGCCGTCTCCCGGAGCCATCCGGCCAGCCTAGGCGGGCGCGGCGGTGCCGGGCGGTGTCGGACCCGGTCGGTACGGTCCCGCCCATGTCGAGCGTGCGTCGTCTGCGGCCCGTGTGGGCCGAGGCTCCCGGGGCCGTGCCCCCGCCCCCCGGCACCGCCGCACCCGTGGCCGTGCCCGTCCAGCCGGGGCTCGACGACCTCGGCACGCCGCTGGCCGACGTGACGTTCGTGGTCGTGGACCTGGAGACGACCGGGGGCCGCGCCGGCGAGGACGCCATCACCGAGATCGGTGCGGTTAAGGTGCGCGGCGGCGAGGTGCTGGGTGAGTTCCAGACGCTCGTCGACCCCGGCGGTCCCGTGCCGCCGTTCATCCAGGTGCTCACGGGCATCACGACGTCGATGCTCGTCGGCGCGCCGCGCATCGAGGAGGTCCTGCCGAGCTTCCTGGAGTTCGCGCGCGGCACGGTCCTGGTCGCCCACAACGCGCCGTTCGACGTCGGGTTCCTGCGGGCCGCCGCCGCGCGGTGCGAGCGCGCCTGGCCGGGTTTCCAGGTGGTCGACACCGTGCGTCTCGCGCGCCGGGTCGTCCTGCGCGACGAGGCGCCCAACCACAAGCTGTCGACGCTGGCCGCGCTGTTCCGGGCCGAGGTGACGCCCAACCACCGCGCGCTCTCCGACGCCCGCGCGACCGTCGACGTGCTGCACGCCCTGCTGGGCCGGCTCGCACCGCTCGGCGTGACGCACCTGGAGGACCTCGCGAGCGCCGCCGACCCCGTGCCGAGCGACGTCCGCCGCCGCCGCACCCTCGCCGACGGCCTGCCCGACGCGCCGGGCGTGTACCTGTTCCGCGGCCCGCGCGAGGAGGTGCTCTACGTCGGGACGTCGACGACCTCCCTGCGCAAGCGGGTCCGCAGCTACTTCACGTCGGCGGAGAAGCGCGCGCGGATGACGGAGATGGTGCGCCTCGCCGTCCGCGTGGACCCGGTGGTGTGCGTGACGCCGCTGGAGGCGCGGGTCCGCGAGCTGCGCCTCATCGCCGAGCACGCGCCGCGCTACAACCGCCGCTCCCGCGCCCCGGAGCGCATGCCGTGGGTGCGCCTCACCGACGAGCACTACCCACGGCTGTCGGTGGTCCGTGACGTCCGCTCGGGCACCGCGCACATCGGCCCGTTCGCGTCGCAGGCGGCGGCGCAGCTCGCGGTCGAGGCGCTGCACGAGACGTTCGCGGTCCGCCGGTGCACGCCGCGGCTCCCCCTGCTGCCGGCGGCCGGCGCGCACGCGTGCGTGCTCGCCGAGCTCGGGCGCTGCGGTGCGCCGTGCACCGGCGGCCAGGACGCGCCGACGTACGGGGCGGTGGCGGACGACGTCCGCGCGGCGATGACCGGCGACCCCGGCGCCGTCGTCGCGGCGCACGCCGCACGCATCCGCACGCTCGTCGCGCAGGAACGGTTCGAGGAGGCGGCCACCGTGCGCGACCGGCTGCTCGCCTTCGCCCGCGGGGCGGCCCGCACCCAGCGGCACGCGCCGCTCGCCCGCTGCGCCGAGCTCGTGGCCGCGCGCCGCACCGACGACGGCGGGTGGGAGCTCGTGCTCGTCCGGCACGGGCGGCTCGCCGGGACCGCGCGGGTCGACCGGCGCACCGACCCGCGGCCGGTCGTGGCGACCCTGCGGGCGACCGGCGAGCACGTCGAGGCGCCGACGGCACCCGCGACGGCGGCGCACCCCGAGGAGACCGACCTCGTGCTCGCCTGGCTCGAGCAGCCGGGCGTGCGGCTCGTCGAGATCGACGGCGAGTGGGCCTCGCCGGTGCGCTCCGCGCAGTCCGTGCGCGACGCCGTCGCGGCGGTCGCCGTCGACCTCGTGACCCCGCGCCCGCCCCTCGTCGACGACGTGCCGCCGGCGGGCGCCCCGCCCGCGCGCGACGCCCGTCGCACGGCATGATGGCTGCCATGCTCACCGCCATCGTGCACATCGACTGCGACGCCGCCACCATCCCCGAGGTCGCCGCGCAGATCGCCGAGATCGACGGCGTCAGCGAGGTCTACTCCGTCACCGGCGAGGTCGACCTGATCGCGCTCGTGCGGGTGCAGGAGCACGAGACGCTCGCGGACGTCATCGCCGACCGCGTCAGCAAGGTCCCCGGCGTCGTGCGGACCCAGACCTACATCGCGTTCCGCGCCTACTCGCGGCACGACCTCGAGGAGGCGTTCGCGCTCGGCCTCGAGGACTGACGGGGCGACGACCGACGCGCCCGGCCGTCACGCCGCGGTTGCCGCCGCCGTCACCCCGCGGCCGCCGCCGCCGTCACCCCGCGGCCGCCGCCGCCCAGCGCGCGAGGAGGTCCGCCGCGCGGCCGTCGTCGATGGCGCGCTCCGCGATGGCGCGGCCGGCCAGCAGCCGCTCCACGAGGGAGCCCTCGGCCGTGCCGGGGCTCGTGCCGTCCGCGACGAACGCCGCGGCCGCGTTGAGCACGACCGTCTCGCGGACGGGCCCGGGCGCACCGGCGACGAGCGCCCGCACGACCTCCGCGTTCGCCGCGGCGTCACCGCCGCGCAGCTGCTCCACGGTGACGGGCTCGACGCCGACGGCCGCCCAGTCGACGACCTCCTCGCGCACCGTGCCGCCGCGGACCTCCCAGAAGCGGGTCGGCCCGGTGGCAGCGACCTCGTCGAGGCCGTCGCGCTCGCCCCGGAACACCAGCGCGTCGCGACGCCGGCCGGCGAGCACGCCGGCGACGAGCGGCGCCATCCGCAGGTCCGCCACGCCGATCGCGCTCGCCGGCGGCTGGGCGGGGTTCGTCAGCGGACCGAGGAAGTTGAAGGCGGTGCCGATCCCGAGGTCGCGCCGCGGCACGGCCGCGTGGCGCATCGACGGGTGGAACGCCCCCGCGAAGCAGAAGGTGATGCCGACCTCGGTCGCGAGCGCGGCGACGCGCTCGAGGGGCAGGTCGAGACGGATGCCGAGCTGCTCCAGCACGTCGGCGGTCCCGGTCGACGAGGACGCCGCCCGGTTGCCGTGCTTCACCACGGTCAGGCCCGCCCCGGCGACGACGATCGACGCCATGGTCGAGATGTTGACCGTGTGCAGGCGGTCGCCCCCGGTGCCGACCACGTCGACGGACCGCCCCGGCACCTCGAACCGGCGCGCGTGCGCGAGCATCGTGTCCGCGAGGCCGGCCAGCTCCTCGGCCGTCTCCCCCTTGGCGCGGAGCGCGACGAGGAAGCCCGCCACCTGCGACGGCGAGGCCTCGCCCCGCATGATGCGGTCCATCGCCCAGGCGGTGTCCGCGCTGCCCAGGTCGTCGCCGCGCACGAGCGACGTCAGGAGGTCGGGCCAGGTCGTCGCGACGCTCATCGGGTCGCGCTGCCCGCGCGCACGAGCTGCGCGACGGCGTCGTGCAGGACCACCGGGTCCAGCGGACGGCTGACGACGGCGTCGGCGTTCGACCACGACGCGAGCCAGGCGTCCTGCGGGCGCCCCGTGAGAACGAGGACGGGCGGGCAGCGGTACACCTCGTCCTTGAGCTGGCGCGCGAGGCCCATGCCGCCGACCTTGTCCGCCTCCCCGTCGAGCACCAGCAGGTCGAGCCCGCCGGCCTC
The DNA here is from genome assembly GCF_042667215.1 of Cellulomonas sp. NPDC057328. NCBI lineage: Bacteria > Bacillati > Actinomycetota > Actinomycetes > Micrococcales > Cellulomonadaceae > Cellulomonas > Cellulomonas sp. NPDC057328. The sequence continues at coordinate 4,294 of NZ_JBHUZW010000094.1, forward strand.
GGTGGCGGCGATCGCCGCGGCGGCCGTCGCCACCTCGACCCACTCGATGTCGGGCTCCCCGCGACCGAGCCGCCGGCCGACGGCCAGCCGCACCTGGTCGCGCGCGTCGACGTGGTCGCTGTACAGCAGGATGCGCGGCCCCCGCGTCTCACGGCCCGGGTCTGCGGTGCTCATGGCTGGCCCCTTCACTCGTCGTCGACGTGGTCCTGGAGGATCTTGGCACGAGCCCGTGCGCGCGCGTGGGCGCTCCGCGCGGGGCGGACCGGCGCGGTCGACCACCACGACGGCGTGCGGCCCCACGGGCGGGCGCCGCCGCGCGAGGTGACGGTGTGACATATACCCACCCGCCGTACCGGGCCCTACGACCCACGCACGCGCGGCGTCGGCCATAATGGCGTGGTGTCGACCGCAACGGCTGCCTCGCGCCCCGCGCCCCACGTGACCGTGAACCGCCCGAACCCGGTGTCGGTGGGCACGATCGTGTGGCTGGCCAGCGAGCTCATGTTCTTCGCCGGCCTCTTCGCGATGTACTTCACCATCCGTCAGGCCGTGCCCGAGGAGTTCGCCCTCCAGACGGAGAAGCTGAACCTCCCGTTCGCCTTCGCGAACACGACCGTCCTGGTGCTGTCGTCGGTGACGTGCCAGATGGGCGTGTGGGCCGCCGAGCGGCTGCAGCCCCAGCGGACGGGCTCGCTGCTCCAGTTCTGGCGCTGGGGCATGAACGAGTGGATCACGCTGACGTACGTCATGGGCGCGATCTTCATCGGCGGGCAGATCTACGAGTACGCCGAGCTCGTGCACGAGGGACTGACGATCTCGTCCTCCCCGTACGGCTCCGTCTTCTACATGACGACCGGCTTCCACGGCCTGCACGTCGTCGGCGGCCTCCTGGCCTTCCTGTTCCTGCTCGGCCGCTCGTTCAGCGCGAAGCGGTTCACGCAGCACGAGGAGACGACCGCGATCGTCACCTCGTACTACTGGCACTTCGTCGACGTGGTCTGGATCGCGCTCTTCGCGGTCATCTACCTGGTCCGATGACGACGGCGGCGCCCGCGCCGCACCGCCCCACCCGCACATCCCCCGACAGCGAGACGAGGACCGATCCGTGAAGGCACTCGCAGCCCGCAGGCACGACCGGCGCGCGCCGGTGGTGCTCCTCCTGCTGGCGCTGCTGCTCACCGGCGCCCTGTACGCCGTGCTGGCGCCGACCAGCGCCGACGCCGCCGCCCCGACGGCGACAGCCGACCAGGTCGAGCTCGGTGAGAAGCTGTTCCAGGCCAACTGCGCGACCTGCCACGGGCCGGACGCGACCGGCACGGACGAGTACCCGTCCCTCGTGGGCGTCGGTGCCGCCGCCGTCGACTTCCAGGTCGGGACCGGGCGCATGCCCGCGCAGATGAACGGCCCGCAGATCCAGGCGAAGCCGGTGCAGTTCGACCAGGACCAGATCGCCGCGCTGGCCGCGTACGTCGCGTCCCTCGGCCCGGGCCCGTCCGTGCCGACGCCGGACCAGGTGGACCCCGCCCAGGGCGACCCGGCGAACGGCCTCGACCTGTTCCGCACCAACTGCGCGATGTGCCACAACGCCGTCGGTGCCGGCGGCGCCCTCTCGCAGGGCAAGTACGCGCCGAACCTGTGGGGCACGACCCCCACGCACGTCTACGAGGCCATGGTGACGGGCCCCCAGTCGATGCCCGTGTTCAACGACGCCACCCTGACGCCGGACGAGAAGCGCGACATCATCGCCTTCCTCGAGCTGCAGGGCGAGGGCTCGCCCGGTGGCATCGACCTCGGCAGCCTCGGCCCCGTCAGCGAGGGCCTGTGGGCCTGGATCGTCGGCATGGGCCTTCTCATCGGCGCAGCAGTCTGGATCGGAGCGAGGTCCTCGTGAGCATGACCCACGGCCACGGCCACGACGGCGGGCACGACGCCTCCGCCGACTTCGCAGGGACCGACGTGGTCCTGCGCGAGGGCGACACGTCGGCCGCGAAGTTCGAGAACCCCGGCTTCGGCCCGCACCGCCCCCGCAAGGGCGACGTCGACCCGGCGGCGAACAAGAGGGCGGAGCGCCAGGTCGTCGCGCTCTTCGGGATCTCGGTGATCGGTGCGATCGGCTTCGTCGTCGCCTACTTCACCGTCCGCCCCGAGGGGACCGTCGAGTCGATCCGCGCGTCGAACCTCGCGCTCGGGCTCGGCCTGACGCTGTCCCTGCTCGGCATCGGTCTCGCGGCGGTCCACTGGGCCAAGACCCTGATGAACGACCACGAGAAGTTCGAGCACCGGCACGCCCAGCGCAGCACCGACACGGTGCGCGCCGAGGCCGTGCAGGCGCTCAAGGACGGTGCCGAGGACTCGGCCATCGGGCGCCGCGGCGTGCTCAAGGGCGCGCTGGTGTCGTCGCTCGCGCTGTTCCCGCTCACCCTCGCGCTGCCGCTCATCGGCGAGATCGGCGAGGACTGGAACATCAACAAGTTCAAGCGCACCCTCTGGGCGCGCGGCCGCAAGCTGACGCTCGACCCGACGGGCCGCCCCATCAAGGCCGCCGACGTCACCATCGGCTCGGTCGTGCACGTCATCCCCGAGGGGCTCGAGGACACCGAGGCACCGCTGGACGAGAAGGCCAAGGCCGTCGTCCTGCTCATCCGCCTCGACCCGCGCGACATCGTCTCCGAGCAGGGTGAGGGCTGGTCGTACGACGGCATCGTCGCCTACTCGAAGATCTGCACCCACGTGGGCTGCCCCGTGGCCCTCTACGAGCAGCAGACCCACCACCTGCTGTGCCCGTGCCACCAGAGCACGTTCGACGTGGCCGACGGCTGCAAGGTCGTCTTCGGTCCCGCCTCTCGGCCGCTGCCCCAGCTGCCGATCACCGTCGACGACGAGGGCTACCTGGTCGCGCAGAGCGACTTCCACGAGCCCGTCGGTCCGAGCTTCTGGGAGCGACTGCGATGAGCACGACCACCACCGCCCCCTCGCGCGGCGCACGCGCCGCCGCAGGGACCGCGGACTACCTCGACCAGCGCACCGGCATCGGTACCGCGGTCAAGGAGTTCGCGCGCAAGATCTTCCCCGACCACTGGTCGTTCCTGCTGGGCGAGATCGCCCTGTACAGCTTCATCACGCTGCTGATCTCCGGCGTGTTCCTGACGATGTTCTTCGTCCCGAGCATGACCGAGGTGCACTACGAGGGCCCCTGGCCCGAACTGCACGGCGTGCAGATGTCGGAGGCGTTCGAGTCGACGCTGCGGCTGTCGTTCGAGGTCAGCGGCGGCCTGCTCATGCGGCAGATCCACCACTGGGCGGCGCTGATCTTCGTCGCGTCGATCGTGACGCACATGATGCGCGTCTTCTTCACCGGCGCCTTCCGCAAGCCGCGTGAGCTCAACTGGCTCGTCGGCTTCGTGCTGCTCATCCTCAGCCTCGCGGCCGGCTTCTCGGGCTACTCGCTCCCCGACGACGTGCTCTCCGGCAACGGCCTGCGCATCACGGACGGCGTCGTGCGGTCCATCCCGATCATCGGGAGCTACCTGTCGTACTTCATCTTCGGCGGCGAGTTCCCCGGGCACGACATCATCCCGCGCCTGTTCACCGTGCACATCCTGCTGGTGCCGGGCCTCATCCTCGCGCTCATCGGCCTGCACCTGTTCTTCGTCGTGCTGCACAAGCACACGCAGTACCCGGGCTCGGGCCGGACCAACGCGAACGTCGTGGGCTACCCGCTCTTCCCCATCTACGTGGCGAAGGCCGGCGGCTACTTCTTCGTCGTGTTCGGCATCATCGCGCTGATGGGCGCGACCATGTCCATCAACCCGGTGTGGAACTACGGCCCGTACGACCCCTCCCCCGTGTCGGCAGGTGCCCAGCCGGACTGGTACATGCTCTTCCTCGAGGGGTCGCTGCGGCTCATGCCCGGCGGTGGCACCGAGTTCGTCATCGGTGGCGAGAACGGGTTCACGGTCTCCCTGAACGTCCTGATCCCGGCGGTCGTGGTGCCCGGCGTGCTGTTCACGCTGCTGGCGCTCTACCCGTTCGTCGAGGCGGCCGCCACGGGCGACAAGCGCGAGCACCACGTGCTCGACCGCCCGCGCAACCGCCCGTTCCGCACGGCGTTCGGCGTCTCGCTCCTCACGGCCTTCTTCATCCTCGTGCTGGCGGGGTCGAACGACCTCATCGCGACGCACTTCCAGCTGTCGATCAACGACATCACGTGGGTCTTCCGGTTCCTGTTCTTCCTCGGTCCGTGGGCGGCGTTCGTCATCACGAAGCGCATCTGCCTCGGGCTGCAGCGCAAGGACCGCGAGCTCGTCCTCCACGGTCACGAGACCGGGCAGATCGTGCGGTTCGCCTCCGGCGAGTACATCGAGGTGCACAAGCCCCTCGACGCGCACGAGCGCTGGCTGCGCGTGCAGCACGACGCGATCCGCCCCCTCGAGATCGAGCCGGCCGAGGACTCCCGCGGCGTGCGTCGCACGGGGTACCGGCGCGACAAGCTGCGCCAGCGCCTCTCGCGCATGTTCTACGAGGACCGCGTCGAGCCGGTCACGCCGGCCGAGCTGTCCGCGGCGCACTCCCACGGCGAGCACGACTCGCTGGGGTCCGTGCACCAGGAGCACGCAGAGATCTCCAGCGCCGGCGTCCCCGCCGGCGACCCGGCTCCCACCGGCGGCGGCACGCACCTCGTCGCACCGGTGGACGACAGCGCCGACGACGCGCGGAAGAAGTGATCCCGCGCGAGAGTTGACGAGGTCGGACACGCCGTTCGCGGTGTCCCCCTGCTCCGGCAGGGGGGCACCGCGTCGGCGTTCCAGGACGCCGCAGCACGCGGCTGCGGCCCGACGCAGGAAGGCAACAGATGGCTGACTACACGCTTCCGGACCTGCCCTACGACTACGCGGCGCTCGAGCCGCACATCTCCGGCCGGATCATGGAGCTGCACCACGACAAGCACCACGCCACCTACGTCGCCGGCGCCAACACGGCGTTGGAGAAGCTCGCCGCGGCGCGTGAGGCCGACGACCTGGCCGCGGTGAACCTGCACGAGAAGAACCTCGCGTTCAACCTCGGCGGGCACGTCAACCACTCCGTCTTCTGGCAGAACCTCTCCCCCGAGGGCGGTGACCGCCCCACCGGTGAGCTCGCCGCCGCGATCGACGAGTTCTTCGGCTCGTTCGACGCCTTCCAGAAGCACTTCGCCGCCAACGCGGTCGGCATCCAGGGCTCCGGCTGGTCCGTGCTCGCATGGGACTCGGTCGGCCAGAAGCTGGCGATCTTCCAGCTGTACGACCAGCAGAGCAACTTCCCCCTCGGCGTGGTCCCCGTGGTCATGCTCGACATGTGGGAGCACGCGTTCTACCTCGACTACGTCAACGTCAAGGCGGACTACGTCAAGGCGTGGTGGAACGTCGTCAGCTGGGCCGACGCCGAGCAGCGCTTCACGCGCGCGCGCACGCAGACCGCGGGCCTGATCGTCCCGACGGTCTGACCGTAGGCACGCACTCCACCGCGACGGCCGCGTCCCCTCGGGGGGCGCGGCCGTCGTCGTCTGTGCCGGCGGAGCCGTGCGCCGTCCGAATCCCCTGCGGCGAGATCATGGCCGGTGTGCCCATGGGGCGGGTCCCTGCCGACGCCGACGGGTGCAAGGGACGTCGCCGAGCCGATCTGCGGCGCCCGCGACAGGCCCGACCCCACCCCGCCACAGGCGCCGCCCTCTCGGCCCTCCCCCGGACACACGAACGGCCCGCCACGTGGTCGTGGCGGGCCGTCCTTGCGGTACGTCAGTGGGCGTGCTGCCCGCGGGAGAACTCGAACACCCAGCCCACGAGGCCGATGGCGCCGAGCGCCACCGCGGGGGCCATGAGCCACCAGCCGACGGCCATCGCGAGGAACGCGACGGACGCGGCCAGGCCGATCACGAGGGGCCACCAGCTCCACGGGCTGAACACACCCTGGTTGCCGGCGCCCTGCTCGATCTCGCCGAGCTCGTCGTCCTCGGGGCGGGCGTCGATGCGCCGGGCCAGCAGGGCCAGGTAGCCGCCGATCATGCCCACGAGGCCACCGACGAGCGGGATGCCGACGGTGCCGACCGCCTCCCCGCCGCTCCAGAAGGCGTAGATGAGGCCGACCGGGACGAAGAACATGACGCCGTAGAGGAACAGCCGTGCCTCGAACTTCATCGCTCGTCCTCCCGCCGCTGCTGGATGTCCTCGGTGCCGTCCTCGACGACCGTGCTGGAGGACCGGTGCTGCTCACCGCCGCCGTTCGCGACACGGTCCTCGGCGAGCTCGCGCTCGCCCGTGCGGTCCGACGTCCAGTCGAGCGGGCCCGGGTCGTCCGGCTGGACCTGGTCCATCGCCGCGACCTCGGGGTGGTGCAGGTCGAACGCCGGGCGCTCCGAGCGGATGCGCGGCAGCGACGTGAAGTTGTGCCGCGGCGGCGGGCAGCTGGTGGCCCACTCGAGCGAGCCGCCGTAGCCCCACGGGTCGTCGACCGTGACCTTGGGCGCGTTGCGCCACGTCACGTACACGTTCCACAGGAACGGCAGCGTGGACGCCGCGAGGATGACCGAGCCGACCGTGGAGAGCTGGTTCATCCACGTGAAGCCGTCCGCCGGCGAGTAGTCGGCGTAGCGACGCGGCATGCCGACGACACCGAGCCAGTGCTGCACGAGGAACGTCATGTGGAACCCGACGAACAGCAGCCAGAAGTGGATCTTGCCGAGGCGCTCGTCGAGCATCCGACCGGTGAACTTCGGCCACCAGAAGTAGAAGCCGGCGAACATCGCGAACACGACCGTGCCGAAGACGACGTAGTGGAAGTGCGCCACGACGAAGTACGTGTCCGACAGGTGGAAGTCGAGCGCGGGGCTGGACAGGATGATGCCCGTCAGACCGCCGAAGAGGAACGTCACGAGGAAGCCGATCGACCACAGCATCGGCGTCTCGAACGTGAGCTTGCCGCGCCACATCGTGCCGATCCAGTTGAAGAACTTCACACCGGTCGGGACGGCGATGAGCATCGTCATGAACGAGAAGAACGGCAGCAGGACCGAGCCCGTCACGTACATGTGGTGGGCCCACACGGTCACGGAGAGCGCCGCGATCGCGATCGTCGCGTACACGAGGCCCTTGTAGCCGAAGATCGGCTTGCGGCTGAACACGGGCAGGATCTCGGTGACGATGCCGAAGAACGGCAGCGCGATGATGTAGACCTCGGGGTGCCCGAAGAACCAGAACAGGTGCTGCCAGAGCAGCGCGCCGCCGTTCTCGGGGTTGAAGATCTGCGCGTCGAGCCGGCGGTCCGCGCCGAGCGCGAACAGCGCCGCGGCGAGCGGCGGGAACGCCATGAGCACGAGCAGCGACGTCACCAGGATGTTCCAGGTGAAGATCGGCATCCGGAACATCGTCATGCCCGGCGCGCGCATCGTGACGATCGTGGTGATGAAGTTGACCGCGCCGAGGATCGTGCCGAAACCGGTCAGCGCGAGGCCGAAGACCCACAGGTCACCGCCGAGCCCCGGCGAGTACACGGTGCTCGACAGCGGCGTGTACGCGAACCACCCGAACGACGCCGCACCCTGCGGGGTGAGGAACCCGCCCGCGGCGATCAGGCCGCCGAACAGGTACAGCCAGTACGCGAACATGTTGAGCCGCGGGAACGCCACGTCGGGCGCGCCGATCTGCAGCGGCATCACGATGTTGGCGAAGCCGGCGAACAAGGGCGTCGCGAACAGCAGCAGCATGATCGTGCCGTGCATCGTGAACGCCTGGTTGTACTGCTCCTTGGACTGGAACAGGTCCATGCCCGGGGTGAACAGCTCCGCGCGGATCAGGAGGGCGAGGATGCCGCCGATCGCGAACCAGATGAACGACGTGATCAGGTACAGGTACCCGATCGTCTTGTGGTCGGTCGACGTGACCCACCGGATGACCGTGCGACCCAGCGTCTGGCGCCGCGGCGCCAGTCCCGGGATGCGCTCTGCCTGGGCGACCATCAGTTCTCGTCCTCCCCTGCGACCTCGTGGAGGTCCTGCTGACGGCTGTACTCCAGGCCGAGGATGCCGGTCTGGCCCTTCTCCCGGAGCTCCTCGATGTGCGCCTCGTACTCCTCCTGGGAGACGACCGCGACGTTGAAGAGCATCGACGAGTGCTCCTCGCCGCACAGCTCGGCGCACTTGCCGCGGTAGAAGCCCTCACGGGTGGGCGTCACCTGGAACTGGTTCGTGACGCCGGGGATCATGTCCATCTTGTAGAGGAACTCGGGCACCCAGAACGAATGGTTGACGTCCCGCGCCTCGAGCGTGAACTCCACGCGCTGGTCGACGGGCAGGTACAGCGTCACCTGCCGGTCGAGGGCCTCGGGGTCCGTCCCGACCTCCCGGGCGTGCTGCCCGGTCTCGTAGACGTCCTCGTCGAGGTAGTTGAAGTCCCAGCTCCACTGCTTGCCGACGACCTGGATGTTGACGTCCGGCTCCGCCGCCGTGTCCTGCATCGCCATGGTGTCGCGGTTCGTGTAGTAGAACAGCACGCCCACCATGATCACGGGCAGCACGATGTACATGACCTCGAGCGGCACGTGGTAGCGCAGCTGCACGGGCAGCGTGTCGTCGTCCTTGCGCTTCCGGTAGACGGCGACGCACCACAGGATCAGGCCCCAGGTGATGATGCCGACCAGCAGGGCGGCGATCCAGGAGCCGACCCACAGGGAGACGACGCGACCGGTCTGGTCGGTGACCTCCTGGTCGGAGTCACCGGGGAGCCAGCCACGCTGGACCGTCTCGGAGCAGCCGCTGAGCACCAGCACGGTGACCGAGGCCAGCAGGGCCGCGATCACGCGCCGGGCGCGGCGGGGGGAATCCGGGTGCACGGGGGGCCTTCCACTCGCGTCCCTGCGGACCGCGCCCAGGGACGGGCGCGCGGTCGTGCGGGACCTTCGTCCTCGACCCGAGCAGCCTAGCGCGCCCCTGAGCACCGGACGTGCTGCGGCGCTCCTTTGGCGACGCGGTGTCAGCACCGTCACACACGGGCGTGCACGCACGGGTCGTGCCCGCACGGGCGGTGCACGCACGGGCGGTGCTCGTCCGCCGCGCACTACCGTGCCGGTGTGCCCGCGCCCGCCTCCCCCGCCCGTGCCGTCCTCGACGTGGCCGGCCACGCCCCGCTGCGTCCTGCGGCGCGCACCGCGCTGCTCGAGGCGTTCGACCAGGGCTGGGCGGACCCCCGCCGGCTGTTCGCGGAGGCCCGGCGGGCGCGCCTGCTGCTCGACGGCGCGCGCGAGGCCGTCGCGGGCGTCGTCGGGGCGCGCACCGAGGAGGTCGACCTGCTGCCGACCCGTACGGCGGCGCTGCACGCGGCCGTGCGGTCGGTCGCCCGCGGTCGGCGGCGGCTCGGGGCGGACGTCGTCGTCGGCGCCGTCGAGCGTGCCGCCGTGCACGCCGCCGCGGCGTTCGTGGCGCAGCGGGGCGACGGCGCCGTGACCACCGTGCCGGCCGACCGGCACGGCCGGGTCGACGCCGGCGCCCTGGCGGCAGCGGTGGGGCCGCGCACCGTGCTGGCCGCGCTCCAGCACGCGAACGGCGAGGTGGGGACGCTGCAGCCCGTGGCGGCGGCGCACGACGCGCTGCGCCGGGCCGGGGTGCCGCTGCTCGTCGACGCGAGCGCGAGCCTCGGCCACGTCGAGGTCGGGCCGGCCTGGGACCTGCTGGCGGGCGACGCCGGCGACTGGGGCGGCCCGCCGCTCGGCGTCCTCGTGACGCGCACGGGCGTGCGGCGCTCCCCCGACTGGCCCGAGGACGAGGACCGGTGGTCCCCCGGCGGCGTCGCCGTCCCGCTCGCGCTCGCCGCGGCGGTGGCGCTGCAGGACGCCGTCGCACGGCGCGACGCGGCCGACGCGCACCGGCGCGCGCTCGTCGACGAGCTGCGGGCGCGCGTGGCGGCGGAGGTGCCCGACGTGGAGGTCGTCGGCGACCCGGCCGCGCGGCTGCCGCACGTCGTCACGTTCTCCTGCCTGTACGTCGACGGCGAGGCGCTCGTGACCCGCCTCGACCGGGAGGGCCTGGGCGTGGGGTCGGGCTCGGCGTGCACGTCCGGGGCGCTGGAGCCGAGCCACGTGCTGGCGGCGATGGGCGTGCTCACGCACGGCAACGTCCGGCTGGCGCTGCCGGTGGACGTCCGCGCCGAGGACGTCCACCGCCTGTGCGACGTGCTGCCGCGCGTCGTCGCCGACGTCCGGGCCGCCGCGGGGGCGACGGGGCTGTGAGCGACGACGTGCGCGCCGGCGGCAGGGACGCGGGCGACGGTGCCGCGACACACGCGGTCGAGGTCGACGCGCGTGGCCTGCGCTGCCCGGCGCCCGTGCTGCGGGCGGCCGTCGCGGCCCGCACCCTGCCCGCGGGCACGCTGCTGCGCGTGCTGGCCACGGACCCGGCGGCGGCCGTCGACCTGCCCGCGTGGGCGCGCATGCGCGGGCACGCGGTGATCGCCTCCGTCCGCACGGGCCGTCGTCCGGGCGACGGCGCGGGCGACGACGCGGGCGACGAGGTCGCGGTCACGGTGCGCCTCGGCGGGTGAGCCCGCCGACGCGCGCGGGCCCGCGACCGGTGTCCGGC
>NZ_JBHUZW010000095.1:0-14853 GCF_042667215.1 Cellulomonas sp. NPDC057328
GTGGCGTGCGCGGCCCGCCGGCGACCGCGGTGCCGGCCCGCCGCGCCGCCGGGTGCGCGAGCGGCGCCCGCCCGGTCGGCGCCCCCGCGGGGACGAGGGCGCGGTCACCGCCGAGCTCGCCGTCGGCCTGGTGGCCGTGGCCGTCGTCCTCCTCGCGGTGCTGGCCACGGCCGCGGCGGGCGTCGCCCAGCTGCGGTGCCTCGACGCCGCGCGCACCGCGGCGCGCGTGGCCGCCGTCGGCGAGGACGACGCGACCGCGGTGGCCGCCGCACGCCGGGCGCTCGCCGGGCGCGCCGCCGACGTGCGCGTGACGCGCGCGGACGGCTGGGTGACGGTGCGGGTCGAGGCGCCGTTCGTCGGCTGGCCGGGCACGGACGGGCTGCGCGCCCGCGCCTCGGCGACCTCGTGGGTGGAACCGACCACCACGTCGGCCACCGCCGCCGGGACGGCCGCCGCCCCGGCGGTCGTCCGACCGGCCGGGGCGCGCGAACCGGTCGTCGTGCAGCGATCCGGGGGCGTGGTGCTGCACGGCGGCCGGTTCGCGGCGGCGGGTGCGGCTGTTCCCGGTGGGGCGGTCGGTGTCGTCCCGGTCGACGTGCGTGAACCGGTCGTCGTGCAGCGATCCGGGGGCGTGGTGCTGCACGGCGGCCGGTTCGCGGCGGCGGGTGCGGCTGTTCCCGGTGCGGCGGTCGGTGTCGTCCCGGTCGACGTGCGTGAACCGGTCGTCGTGCAGCGATCCGGGGGCGTGGTGCTGCGCGGCGGCCGGTTCGGCGGGGTCGGTCGCGTCGTGGGGGCGGTGGCCGGGTGACGTGGCGGGAGGGCGTCGGGTGGCGGTGCCGCCCGAGGGGCGCGCGCGACGGCCGTGGGTGGTCCCGCCGGTGGTCGCGGCGCCGGTGGCGGGGGCCCGTGGGGGACCGCGGCGCCGGGTCCGTGCTGGTGCTCGCGGTCGCGGCGACGGCGTTCGTGCTCGTCGTCGCGGTGGGCGCGGTCGCGTCGGCGCACGTCGCGTCGGCGCGCGCGTCGGCGGCGGCGGACCTCGCCGCGCTCGCCGGCGCGCAGCGGGCCGTCGCGGCCGCCGCGGGCGGACCCGCGGGTGCGGACCCGTGCGCGCACGCCGCCGAGGCGGCCCGACGCAACGGCGGCGTGCTCGTGCGGTGCCTGCCCGCACCCGACGGCTCGGTCACGGTGCGCGTCCGCGTCGACGCGGTCGTGGGCGGCGCGACGGACGACGCCCGGGCGGGGCCGCTCGCCGCCCGCCCGCCGGACGGTCGCCGACGGACGACGCACGGGCGAGCCCGCCGAACAGCACCGGGCCGACCGGCGCCCGCGGACGCCCGGGTGCGGGCCGCCCACCTCGGGACGGCCGTCAGCCGTCAGCCGTCAGCCGTTCGCCGGCTGCGGCGCGTGCCCGAGGACCGTCGTGAGCAGGCGCAGCGCCCCCGCCTTGTCGAGCGGCTCGTTGCCGTTGCCGCACTTCGGCGACTGCACGCACGCCGGGCAGCCGGTGCCGCACGGGCACGCCGCGACGGCGTCGCGCGTGGCCCGCAGCCAGGTCGTGCCGAGCTCGAAGCCGCGCTCGGCGAACCCCGCGCCGCCGGGGTGCCCGTCGTGCACGAACACCGTCGCCACACCCGTGTCGGCGTGCACGACGGTCGACAGGCCGCCGAGGTCCCAGCGGTCGCACGTGGCGAGCAGGGGGAGGAGGCCGATCGACGCGTGCTCCGCCGCGTGCAGGGCGCCCGGCGCCACCTCGAGGGTGACGCCCGCCTCCGCCAGCACCTCCGGCGGCGCCGTCCACCACACCGCGGCCGTGCGCAGCGTGCGGGGCGGCAGGTCGAGCTCGTGGGACGACAGCACCTGCAGGTCGGGCAGCCGCTTGCGCTGGTACCCGAGCACCTGCGTGGTGACGTCGACCTGGCCGAACGACCACGTCACGGGGCCCCACGCGACCTCGCGCTGGACCTCCACGATCTCGGTCGAGCTCACCCAGCGCGCCCACGTGCCGAAGTCGACGTCCCGCCGCGTCGCCAGCGCGACGCCGTCCTCGAGGTGCAGCTCGTCGACGACGAACGTCGCGCCGAGGTGCACGTACACGGCCCCGGGGTGGACCGTCGCGTCCGCGGACGCGGCGTCGACCGTGCCGAGCAGGCGGCCGGTCGCGGTCTCCACGACCCGTACCGGCTGCCCGCCGGCGCCGCGCAGGTCCGTCATGCGGCTCGCCGGCTCCGCGTGCGTCCAGTACCAGCCGGACGGCCGGCGACGCAGGATGCCGCGCTCGGTGAGCTCGGCGAGGAGCTCGGCGGCACGCGGGCCGAACAGGTCGAGCTCGTCGGCCCGCAGCGGCTGCTCGGCGGCGGCCGCGCACAGGTGCGGCGCCAGCACGTAGGGGTTCTGCGGGTCGAACACCGTCGCCTCGACGGGGGCGTCCAGCGCCGCCTCCGGATGGTGCACGAGGAACGTGTCGAGCGGGTCCTCGCGCGCGACCAGCACGACGAGGCCGTCGGCGCCGGCGCGCCCGGCGCGGCCCGCCTGCTGCCACAGCGACACGCGCGTCCCCGGCCACCCGGCGATGAGCACCGCGTCGAGCCCGGAGATGTCGACGCCGAGCTCGAGCGCGTTCGTCGTCGCGAGCGCCCGCAGGTGGCCCGACCGGATCGCCTGCTCGAGCGCACGCCGCTCCTCCGGCAGGTACCCGCCGCGGTACGACGACACGAGCGACGGCAGCGTGGCGTCGACCTCGGCGAGGTGCGCGCGGGTCGTCGTCGCGACCGACTCCGCCCCGCGCCGCGAGCGCGTGAACGCGAGGGTGCGGGCGCCGGCGGTCACGAGGTCCGCGAGCAGCTCCGCGACCTCGGCCGTCGCGGTCCGGCGCGGGCGGTCCTGCGGGACCGCGACGAGCTGCTCGCCCGTGCCGAGCGGACCCGTGCCCTCACCGGATCCCGCCGCCGGGGTGGCGCCGTCGACGTCGGGGCCGGGCTCGGGCGGGCCGGGCACGCCCCCGGGCTCCGGGACGGCGGGGTCCGTGGTGGGGTCCGGGGCGGGGACCGTCAGCACGGTGGCCCACGGGTCGTCGGCCGGCAGCAGGGACGCCCACGGGCCGTCCGACCCGGGCAGCTCCGGCGGCTGCCACAGGACCACGGTCTTGCGGCCCGCCGGCGAGGCGTCGGCCGTGACGGCGTGCACCTCGGCCGGGTCGACGCCCAGCAGGCGGCCGGCGCTCGCGGCCGGGTCGGCCGTCGTCGCCGACGCCATGACGACCGTCGGGGACGCGCCGTACGCGGCCGCGAGCCGGCGCAGGCGGCGCAGCACGAGGCCCACGTGCGCGCCGAACACGCCACGGAACGCGTGGCACTCGTCGACCACGACGTAGGCGAGCGAGGACAGGACGCGCGCCCACGTCCGGTGCTGCGGCAGCAGCGCGAAGTGCAGGAAGTCCGGGTTGGTCAGCACGACGTCGGCGTGCTCGCGCACCCAGCGGCGCTCGTCCCGGCCGGTGTCGCCGTCGCACGTCGCCACGCGCACGTCCGTCGTGCCGGCGGCCTGCAGCAGGCGGTGCAGGCCGGCGAGCTGGTCGGCCGCGAGCGCCTTCGTCGGGCTCAGGTACAGGACGGTGGGCCGGCGGCGCGCGGACTCGATGCGCCCGGGGTCGAGCACGGTGCCCGCCGCGCCGGCGCGCACCGCGGACAGCGCGGGCAGCCAGAACGCGAGCGACTTGCCGGAGCCCGTGGACGTCGCGAGCACGGTGTGCCGGCCGGAGCGGACGGACTCCGCCGCCTCGACCTGGTGCGCCCACGGGCGCTCCACGCCGAGCGCCCGGTAGCCGCGCACGAGGTCGGCGTCGGCCCAGGCCGGCCAGTCGGCGCGGACGCCCTCGCGGGCCGGCAGGTGGCGCACGTGCGTCGCCCGCTCGGCGCGGCGACCGCCGGCGAGCAGCACGTCGAGCAGCTCGCCGGGACCCACGGCACCATCCTCCCACCGGTGCCGGGCGCACCCGCGGGCCGGGGCGGCGCAGCCCCGGCCGGGCCTCGGCCGCGAGGCACTGTCGGCCCCGGCCGGCCTCACCCGGCCCGTCCGCCGCCCGGGCTCGCCCGGCCGGGCCGCCGCCGGGCAGGATCGGCACGTGACCGTCATCGACCTCAACGCGGACCTCGGCGAGGGCGACGGCCCCTGGCGGCTCGAGCCCCCGGCGGACGACGCGCTGCTCGACCTGGTGTCGAGCGCCAACGTCGCGACCGGCTACCACGGGGGTGACGCCGTCACGATGGCCGCGACGTGCGCGGCGGCGCTCGCGCGCGGCGTCGCGGTCGGTGCGCACCCGTCCTACGACGACCGCGAGGGCTTCGGACGGCGACGGCTCGACGTGCCGGCCGACGTGCTGCGCGCCCAGGTCGTCCACCAGGTCGGCGGGCTCGTGGCGGTGGCCCGTGCCGTCGGGGCGCGCGTCACGCACGTGAAGCCGCACGGCGCGCTGTACAGCGCCGTGGTCCGCGACGAGGCGCAGGCGGGCGCCGTCGTGGACGCGGTCCTCGCCGTCGACCCCGCGCTCGCCGTGCTCGGCCTGCCCGGCTCCCGCGTCCTGGAGCTCGCGGCGCGGGCCGGCCTGCCGACCGTCGTCGAGGCGTTCGTCGACCGCGGGTACGCCGCCGACGGCACGCTCGTGCCGCGCGACCGGCCCGGCGCTCTCGTAACCGACCCGGCGCAGGCGGCCGAGCGGGCGGTGCGGATGGCCGTCGAGGGTGTCGTGACGGCCGTCGACGGCACGCCGGTGCCCCTGCGGCCCGCGTCCCTGTGCGTGCACTCGGACACGCCCGGCGCGGTGGCGCTCGCCCGCGCGGTGCGGTCCGCGCTCGCGGACGCCGGCGTCGAGGTGCGTCCCTTCGTCGCCGCGGTCGTCGCCCCCGTCGTCGCTCCCGTGCCGACCGCCGATGCCCGCTGACCGCGGCACGGCCGAGCCGGCCGCCCGGGCACGCGTCGTGCCCTACGGGGAGGACGGCGTCCTGCTCGAGCTCGCGGACCTGGCGGCCGTCCGGGCGGTCGACGCGGCGCTGCGTGCGGCGGCGCCCGGCGGCGTCGTCGACGTCGTCCCGGCCGCGCGCACGGTCCTCGTGCGCGGGCGCGCCCGCACCCGTGCGGACTGGTCGGCGACGGTGCGCGCCGTCGCCCTCGACGCGCTCGACCAGGGCCAGGCGGACACCGGCGGGCCGCGGCGCGTGGTCGAGATCCCGGTCGTCCACGACGGCCCGGACCTCGACGAGGTCGCCGCGCTGACCGGCCGCTCCGTGGCGGAGGTCGTGGCGCGGCACCTGGCCGGCGGGCCGGACGGGTACCGGGTCGCGTTCGGGGGCTTCATGCCGGGCTTCGCCTACGTCGTGGGGCTCGACCCCGCGCTGCACGTACCGCGGCGCGACTCGCCCCGCACGCGCGTGCCCGCCGGGGCCGTCGCCGTCGCGGGGGAGTTCACGGCGGTCTACCCGGCCGCGACGCCGGGCGGCTGGCGGCTGATCGGCACGACGACGGCGCGCATGTTCGACGCCGACCGCGGGCGGTCGGGCGCGTCGCTGCTCGCACCCGGTGACGCCGTGCGCTTCGTGCCCGCCGCCCCGCCCCGGGTGCGCGGGGCGGCACCCGGACGCGCCGACACGGCCGTGCCCGCCGACGCCGCCGCGCCCGCCGACACGGCCCTGCCCGCCGACACGGCCCCGCCCGTTGACACGGCCGCCGCCGCCCCGCCCGCCGACGACGGGCCTACCCGTGCGCTCACGGTCGTGGCGACGGGGCCGCTCACGCTCGTGCAGGACCTCGGCCGGCCGGGTCTCGCCGACGTGGGCGTGCCGCGCAGCGGTGCGGCGGACCCGGAGGAGGCGCGCGCCGCGAACCGGCTCGTCGGCAACGCGGCGGACGCCGCCGTCCTCGAGGTCCTGCTCGGCGGGCTCGTCGTCACGTTCGGGGCGACCACCGCCGTGGCGTTGTCAGGAGCGCCGGCGGCGGCCGCGCTCGACGGCCGGCCCGTGCCGCACGCCGCCGCCGTGCGCGCGCCGGCCGGGTCGACGCTCGCACTCGCGGCGCCCGCCACCGGCCTGCGGACGTGGGTCGCCGTGCGCGGCGGGGTCGACGCCGTCGCCGTGCTCGGCTCGCGGGCGCACGACCAACTCTCGGGGCTGGGCCCGGCGCCCCTGCAGCCCGGCGACGTGCTCGCGTACGGCACGGCGTTCGACGGGCTGCCCGTCCCGCCGGACCCGCTCATGGGCGTCGCCCCGGGGGCCGTCACGCCCGACGGTGACGACGGCGCCGACGGCACGCCGCACGCCGGGGCAGCCCGGCACCCCGCGGGCGTGCCGGACGCGGTCGTCGACCTCCCCGCCCACGACGGGCCCCGCCTCGACCGCCTCACCGACGCGGGCGGTGACGCGCTGTGGTCGACGGCGTGGACGGTCACCCCGGCGAGCAACCGCGTCGCCGTCCGCCTCGACGGCCCGCCGCTGACGCTCGCGGCAACCGGCGAGCTGCCGTCCGAGGGGCTGGTCGCCGGCGCGGTGCAGGTGCCGCACGACGGCCGTCCCGTCCTCTTCGGCCCCGACCACCCCGTCACCGGTGGCTACCCGGTGGTCGCGGTGCTGACCCGGGCGGGACGGGCCCGCGCGGCCCAGCTGCGACCGGGCGACCGGGTGCGGCTCGTGCGCGTGCCCGGGACCGGCTGAGCGCGGCCGCCACGACCGGGGCCGTCCGAGCTACGCGGTGCCGCCCGGCGCGGCGTCGGTGCGGGCGTCGGTGCGCGCGGCGTCGGTGCGCGCGGCGTCGACGCCGGGCACGGGGACGGTCCCCGCGGGGGCCGGCTGCAGCGCCCGGACCACGAACGCCCCCGCGACGAGACCCGCCCCGACGAGCTGGAGGACCGTGGGCAGCCGCAGGAGCGCGGCCGCCGCGGCCCACCGGAGGTAGTCGTCGAGCGGACCCCACAGCGACGCCGCGCGGGCGGTGACGAGGTCCAGGAGGAGGACGTCGAGCAGGACCGCGGCGACGAGCAGGGCGACCCCGCGGAGCACGAGGCCGCGCGGCGAGAGACGGAGCGGCACGGGATCCCCCTGAAATCGGGCCGGCCTCGTGCCGGCGGTGCCCGGACCGTACCGTCGCCGGCCGACGGGTCCGGGCGGACCGGGCGCCCGTCACCCGGATGCGCGCTCGTCGCGCGTCAGTTCCAGTCCCGTCCTGCCGGCTGGCCGGGCGCCGTCGCGCGCGGGTCGTCGGCGGGCGGGAGCGCGCGCACGCCGAACGCCACGGCGACCAGCGCGGCACCCACGAGCAGCGCGACCTGCTGGAGCCACGAGGTCACCGAGAAGACGACGTGGCCGACCTGCGACCCGGGCAGCGTGGGCGCCAGCAGCGTGGTCAGGACGCCGACGAGCAGCGCGGCGACGAGCAGGCCGACGCCCGCTCGGAGGAGCGAGCGCGGGGACAGGCGTGGCGGCACGGGGGACCTCCGGGCTGGGCCGGCGTCTTCGCCGGCGCTGCGGGCACGTGCGGTCACGGTAGCGACCCCGGTCCCGCGCCGGGAGGGGTGCGGACGCCGGTCCGAGCGGGGCGCGCCGGGACGAACGTCCCGCTCCCGGCCCCGGCGCGGCGGATCCGATCCACATCATGTGGGGCGCGCCGTGCGACACGCGCCCACATGTAGTGGTCGTGCGCTGCACTGGGGAGACCCGACCGATCCCCGACCGATCCCGAGGAGCACGCATGTCCCACCCGGCGTCCCACCCTGTCGCGCACGCCCACCCCGTCGTCGAGGTCGGCTCGTCGATCGACGAGTACCTCGACCGCAGCGACTGGCGCGTCAACGCCAACGCCAACCAGGGCTACTCGCTGGGCGGCCTCATCCTCCACACGGCCGGCAAGGTCGTCGCGAACTACTGGCTCAGCCACGTGTACCCGCCGGAGGTCGGCCGGGCGCACCGCGAGGGCGACCTGCACGTCCACGACCTCGACATGCTGTCGGGCTACTGCGCCGGCTGGTCGCTGCGCACGTTCCTGCAGGAGGGGCTCAACGGCGTCCCCGGCAAGGTGGACGCCCGGCCGCCCCGCCACTTCAGCGCGGCGATCGGCCAGGTCGTCAACTTCCTCGGCACGATGCAGAACGAGTGGGCGGGCGCGCAGGCGTTCAGCGGGTTCGACACGTACCTGGCGCCGTACGTGCGCCTCGACGGCCTGACGTACGACCAGGTGCGCCAGGGCGTGCAGGAGCTGGTCCACAACCTCAACGTTCCGTCGCGCTGGGGCACGCAGACGCCGTTCACCAACCTGACGTTCGACTGGGTGTGCCCCGACGACCTGCGCGACCAGGTCCCGGTCGTCGCCGACGAGCCGTGCGACTTCACGTACGGCGACCTGCAGCCGGAGATGGACGTCCTCAACCGCGCGTACATGGAGGTGATGACGGAGGGCGACGCGTCGGGACGCGTCTTCACGTTCCCCATCCCCACGTACAACATCACGCCCGACTTCGACTGGGACTCCGCGAACGCGGACCGCCTGTTCGCCATGACGGCGAGGTACGGCCTCCCGTACTTCCAGAACTTCCTCAACTCCGAGATGAAGCCCGGCGACGTCCGGTCGATGTGCTGCCGCCTCCAGCTCGACCTGCGCGAGCTGCTCAAGCGGGGCAACGGCCTGTTCGGCTCGGGCGAGCAGACCGGGTCGATCGGTGTCGTGACGATCAACTGCGCGCGCCTGGGCTTCCTGCACGCCGGCGACGAGGACGCGCTGCTGGCGGACCTCGACCGGCTGCTCGACCTGGCGCGCACGTCGCTCGAGCTCAAGCGCACGACCGTCCAGCGCCTGATCGACGAGGGCCTGTTCCCGTACACGCGCCGCTACCTCGGGAGCCTCGAGAGCCACTTCTCGACGATCGGCGTCAACGGCGTCAATGAGATGGTCCGCAACTTCACGGGCGACTCCTACGACATCACCGACCCGCGGGGGCACGCGATGGCGCTGCGCCTGCTCGACCACGTGCGGGCGCGCATGGTCGAGTTCCAGGAGGCGACGGGCCACCTCTACAACCTCGAGGCGACGCCGGCCGAGGGCACCACCTACCGGTTCGCCAAGGAGGACCGCGCCCGGTTCGGCGGCATCCTGCAGGCCGGCACCGACGACCACCCCTACTACACGAACTCCTCCCAGCTCCCCGTCGGCTTCACCGACGACCCGTTCGAGGCGCTCGTGCGTCAGGACGAGCTGCAGACCCGCTACACCGGCGGCACCGTGCTGCACCTGTACATGCCGGAGCGGGTCTCCTCCGCGCAGGCGTGCAAGGAGCTGGTCCGGCGCGCGCTCGGCACGTTCCGCCTGCCCTACCTGACGGTGACGCCCACGTTCTCGATCTGCCCGCGGCACGGCTACCTGGCGGGCGAGCACCCCGCGTGCCCGACGTGCGCCGAGGACGACGTCGTGACGACGTGCGAGGTGTGGACGCGCGTCATGGGCTACCACCGGCCCGTGAGCTCGTTCAACGTGGGCAAGCAGGGCGAGCACGCCGAGCGGGTCCCGTTCCGCGAGCCGGCCGGGGCGGGGGCCCGGTGACGACGGCCGACGCGCTCGCGGTCGCCGGGCTGACGCGGCTGTCGACCGTCGACTGGCCCGGGCGCCTGGCGCGACCGTCTTCCTGCAGGGGTGCCCGTGGCGCTGCACGTACTGCCACAACAGCGCCATCCTCGACCCGCGCACCCCCGGGACGGTGCCGTGGCAGGACGTGCGCGACCAGCTGGCACGCCGGCGCGGGCTGCTCGACGGGGTCGTGCTGTCCGGCGGCGAGCCGACCCGGCAGGCGGGCGTCGTCGCGGCGGCACGGGAGGTCCGCGCGGCGGGGTTCGCCGTCGGCCTGCACACGTCGGGGGCGTACCCGGCGCGGCTCCCGGCGCTGCTGCCGCACGTCGACTGGGTCGGGTTCGACGTCAAGGCGCCGGCGCGGCTGTACCGCGCGATCACGCGCACCGGCGCGGGCACGGCGAGCGCCGACCGGGCGTTCGCCGCGCTGCGCACGGTGCTCGCGAGCGGCGTCGACGTGCAGGTGCGGACGACGGTCGACCCGACGGTCCTCACCGACGCGGACGTCGCCGAGCTCACCGCGGCGCTCGCGGACCTCGGCGTGCGGGACCACGTGCTGCAGCGGGCGCGCCCGGACGGCACGACCGCCGCGTACCGGGCCGCGCTGGCGGCGCGACGTCAGCGGGCGGGCTGCACGACGTAGACGACCGACTCCTCGCCGTCGGGGCTCGTGGACGCGTGCACGACGACGTCCCACCCCGACGGCGTCCGGAGCACGTCGTCGCCGAGGTTCACGTTGCGCCCGACCGCGCCGGCGTCGAGGAGGGTGAGGGCGGCGACCGCCGCGCGGTCCTCGCCCTGCGCCGTGACCTCGATGCCCCAGCCCGCGCCGTGCGGGCCGACCGAGACGATGCGGTCGCCGACGACCGGCAGGTCGCGCGGGAAGTCCTGCGGCAGGTCGCCGACCTCGCGCGGCGCGGGCGCGACGTCGATGGGCCACGGCCCGGTGAGCTCCGGCGCGCCGTCCTCCGGCGTGCGCAGCGTCCACACCGTGTACGGCCCGGCGGGCAGGCGGTCGCCGGCGTCGCAGTCCTCCAGCGGCACCTCGACCCCGCCCGCGGCCCAGGCGCGCGCCGGGGCCGACGCGTCGCCGTCGAGCGCGTGGCCGTAGTCGACGAGCCGGTCGACCGACGTCCCGACGGTGCCCACCACGACGTCGCCGTCGGTCACGAGGAGGTCGAGCGCCGCCTCGGCGGGCGCGCGGCCGTCGCCGGGCTCGACCTGCTCCTCCACCTCGACCGCGACGACGTCGCCCGCCCACGTGCCGAGGTCGCTGCCGGCGGGCCCGCCGGCCACGCCCGCGGCGCCGGCGGGGAAGACCCGCAGCACCACGTCCGACGACGGGTCGGGCCGCACGTCCGCGAGCGAGGAGCCGCACGTGCCCAGCGGTGCCTCGGGCCGGGACGCGACGACGGACCCCTGCAGCGTCGGGCCGACGAGCGCGACGGCGCCGACCGCGCTCGCGGCCACGGCGCCGCCCGCGGTCGCCCGGGCGGCGCGCCGGCGGCGCACCCGTGCGGTGATGCGGTGCACCGTCGCGGTCGCGGTCGCGTCACCCGGCGCGGCCAGCCGGGACGCGTGCCCCGCGGCGTCGGCGATCTCGGCGAGGGCCTGGTCCAGCCGTGTGCTCATCGTGACCTCCGGGGGGTGACGAGGACGTCGTCGGTGGGTGCGGGGGCGTCGTCGGCGGGGACGTCGTCGCGGCCGAGGACGGGGCCCAGCCGGGCCTCGAGCGCACGCGTCCCGTCGTGCAGGTAGCGCTTCACGGCGCCGACCGACAGGGAGAGGGTGGCGGCGACCTCCGCGACGGGCAGGTCGTCGAAGTGGCGCAGGACCATGCAGGCGCGCACGCGCGGCGGCAGCGTCGCCAGCGCCTCCTGCACGGTCAGGCGCGTCGTCACGAGCTGCTCGGGGCCGGCGTGCGGGCCGTCCGCCGGCGTGACGGCCGGCACGGCGGTGAGGTGCCGGATCGTCGCCCAGTGCCGTCGGCGGCGGAAGCCGTCGACGTAGGTCGTCAGCACCGCGCGCCGCACGTACGCCTCCGCGGAGGCGACCTCCCGCGTGGCGCGGCCGCGCGTGAAGGACCGGACGATCGCGTCCTGCACCAGGTCCTCGGCCTCGCGGAGGTCCCCGGTGAGCAGGTACGCGTACCCGACCAGCGCCTTCCCGCGGGTGCGGACGAGCTCGTCGAGCGCGTCCTCCCAGCTCGTCACGAACGACCTCCGTGTCTCCGGACGGGACCCCACGGCCCCGCACAGACTCCCAGACGGGTGAGCGGCCCGAAAGGTTGGGTCCTCCTCCGGTCGGGTGAACGCGGGCCGCGCGCGGGGCCTGCTGTGGCGGGCCCGCCCCCGGGTGCTTGAATGCCGTGAGACCAGCCCCGACGGGAAGGGCGTCCGTGGACGTGCAGGTGGAGCAGGAGGTCGTCGGCACGCGCACCGTGGTGCGGGTGGCCGGCGAGGTGGACGTGGCGAGCGCGGACCGGCTGCGGGAGCAGCTGGCGCGGACGGTCGCGGAGGGCGGGACCGACCTCGTCGTCGACCTCACGGCCGTGTCGTTCATGGACTCGACCGGGCTCGGCCTGCTGGTCGGCACGCTCAAGCGCGTGCGGACGGCGGGCGGGCGCATGGCGCTCGTCATCGACTCCGAGCAGCTGATGAAGATCTTCACCATCACGGGGCTGCACCAGGTGTTCACGATCCACGGGACCCTCGAGGCGGCGCTCGCGGGCTGACGCGCCCGGATCGGGTGTCATGTCCCGGTGCGACCCACGTCACACGGTCTGGCTAGACTCGCCCGGTCCGCCGGCAACGGGGCCGGCCGGACGTGGCGCGCACAGGGGGTCCGCGCCGTATGTGTCGAGGAGGATGCATGCAGCTCGGTGCCACGAGCATCACGATCGTCGCCGCCATCGCGGTGGTCGCGGTGGCCGCCCTGGTCGTCGCGGCGGTGCTCCGTCGTCAGGTCCTCGCCGCGGGCGAGGGCACGGTGTCCATGCAGGAGATCGCGCTGGCCGTGCAGGAAGGGGCGTCGGCGTACCTGCGCCGGCAGTTCCGCACCCTCGCGCTGTTCGCGGCGGTCGTCTGCGCCCTGCTGTTCCTGCTGCCCGGCGACGGGGGCGTCAAGCTCGGCCGCTCCCTGTTCTTCCTCGTCGGCGCGGGATTCTCCGCCGCCATCGGGTTCCTCGGCATGTGGCTCGCCACGCGCGCCAACCTGCGCGTCGCCGCCGCGGCGTCACTCCCGGGCGGCCGCGCCGAGGGCGCGCGCATCGCGTTCCGCACGGGCGGGGTCGTCGGCATGGCCGTCGTGGGCCTCGGCCTGCTGGGCGCCGCCGTGGTCGTGCTCGTCTACGGCCAGGAGGCGCCCGCCGTGCTCGAGGGCTTCGGCTTCGGCGCGGCACTCCTCGCGATGTTCATGCGCGTCGGCGGCGGCATCTTCACCAAGGCCGCGGACGTCGGCGCAGACCTCGTCGGCAAGGTCGAGCAGGGCATCCCCGAGGACGACCCGCGCAACGCCGCCACGATCGCGGACAACGTGGGCGACAACGTGGGTGACTGCGCCGGCATGGCCGCGGACCTGTTCGAGTCCTACGCCGTGACGCTCGTCGCCGCCCTCATCCTCGGGCGCGCGGCGTTCGGCGAGGAGGGCATGGTCTTCCCGCTCATCGTGACGGCCGTCGGGGCGCTCGTCGCCGGCCTCGGCGTCGCGATCACGCGCGTGCGGGGCGCCGAGAGCGGGCTCACGGCCATCAACCGCGGGTTCTACGTGTCCGCGCTCGTCGGCGTCGTGCTCGCCGCCGTCGCCGCGTTCCTGTACCTGCCGTCGTCGTTCGCGGCGCTGACGGGCGGCACCGCGGGGCTCGAGACGCACGTCGGCGACCCGCGCCTGGTCGCGTCGGCCGCCGTGCTCATCGGCGTCGTCCTGGCCGGCGTCATCCTGTGGGTGACCGGCTACTTCACGGGGACGACGAGCAAGCCGACGCTGCACGTCGCGCGCACCACGCTCACGGGCGCCGCGACCGTCGTGCTGTCCGGCATCGGCGTCGGCTTCGAGTCGGCCGTCTACACCGCGGGCATCATCGCCGCCGCGATCTGCGGCGTGTTCCTGCTCGCCGGCGGGTCGGTGCCGCTCGCGCTGTTCCTGATCGCGCTCGCGGGCTGCGGCCTGCTCACCACCGTCGGCGTCATCGTCGCGATGGACACCTTCGGCCCGGTGAGCGACAACGCGCAGGGCATCGCGGAGATGTCGGGCGACGTCACGCCCGAGGGCGCCCAGATCCTCACGGACCTCGACGCCGTCGGGAACACCACGAAGGCCGTCACCAAGGGCATCGCGATCGCCACGGCCGTGCTCGCCGCCACCGCGCTGTTCGGCTCCTACGCCGACGCGGTGGCGACCGCCCTGCGGGACGTCCCGGGCGACCTCGGCGACGACCTCGTCGCCGCGATGATGTCCTACGACATCATCAGCCCGGTCACGCTCGTCGGCGTGATCCTCGGCGGCGCGGTCGTGTTCATGTTCTCCGGCCTGGCCGTCGACGCCGTGACGCGCGCCGCCGGCGCCATCGTGTTCGAGGTGCGCCGCCAGTTCCGCGAGCACCCCGGCATCATGACCGGCGAGGTCCGCCCCGAGTACGGGCGCGTGGTCGACATCTGCACGCGCGACTCGCTGCGCGAGCTCGCGACGCCCGGCCTGCTCGCGGCGTTCGCGCCCATCGCCGTCGGCTTCGGCCTCGGCGTCGGGCCGCTCGCCGGGTTCCTCGCCGGTGCCATCGGCACGGGCGTGCTCATGGCGGTGTTCCTCGCCAACTCCGGCGGCGCGTGGGACAACGCGAAGAAGATCGTCGAGGACGGCAACTACGGCGGCAAGGGCTCACCCGCGCACGCCGCCGCCGTCATCGGCGACACCGTCGGCGACCCGTTCAAGGACACGGCCGGCCCGGCGATCAACCCGCTGCTCAAGGTGATGAACCTCGTGTCGGTGCTCATCGCACCGGCCATCGTGCTCGTCTCCGTGGGCGACGACGCGAACCACACCGTGCGCCTCGGCATCGCCGTCGCCGCGACGCTCATCGCGTTCGGCGCGGTCGTCGCCTCCCGGCTGCGGGCGGCCCGCGTCGACCGCGAGGGCCGGCTCGAGCACGAGACGCACCTCGTGGACGACCCGCAGCGCGTCGGCTGAGGCGGCGCGCAGGGCGTACGACGACAGGGCGTACGACGACAGGGCGCACGACGACGCGGCCGGCCGGGCGTGGGT
>NZ_JBHUZW010000096.1:0-14719 GCF_042667215.1 Cellulomonas sp. NPDC057328
GATCGCTCCCCGGCCGCCGCCGTCGTCCGTCGCGGGCGCTGCTCGCGCCCCGTCCGTCAGGCCCGGAGCTGCGCCCCCACGCGCGCGTGCGCCTCCGCGACGACGGCCTCACGCACGGCCGCCGTCTCGTCGGCCGTGAGCGTGCGGTCCGCCGCGCGCAGCCGCAGCGCGAACGCGAGCGACTTCCTCTCCGCGCCCACCTGGTCGCCCGTGTAGACGTCGAACAGCCGCACGTCCTCCAGCACGTCGCCCGCCGGGCTCTGCGCGGCGCCGGCCCGCACGGCCGCGAGCACGTCCGCGGCCGGCACGGACGCGTCCACGACGAGCGCCACGTCCTCCTTCGCCACCGGGAACGTGGAGACCGGCGTCGCCTCCACCGGCTCGGACGGCGAGGCGGCCAGCAGCGCGTCGAGGTCCAGCTCGAACGCCACCGTGCGCGCCGGCAAATCGAGCGCCGCGACGACCTGCGGGTGCAGCTCGCCCGCGTGGCCGACCGGCACACCGGACGCCGTCGTGAGACGCGCGCACCGGCCGGGGTGGAACGGCGCCCGGTCGGCCTCCGCGGCCGCGAGGAGCTCCACGCCCACGACCTCGGCCACGCGCCGCGCGAGCGCGACCGCGTCGGTGTGGTCGGCCCGGCGACCGGTCCCCCACCACCCGGCCGGCTCGACGTGCCCGGCGAGCACGCCCGCGACGTGCAGCGGCTGCGGCGGCACGGCCGCCTCGATCGCCGCCAGCTCGGCGTCCGACGGCCGCACGCCGCCCGGCAGGCGCGGCGCGACGCCGGACCCCGCGACGGGCAGCGTCACGAGCCCGGCCTCGAACACCGCGAGGTCGGTCGTGCCGCGGCTGACGTTGCGCCGCGCGGTGTCGAGCAGCGTCACCAGCAGGTCGGTGCGCATCAGCGGCTCGGAGTCGGCCAGCGGGTTGACGAGCCGCACGGCCCGCCGGCGCTCGTCGTCGGCCGGCAGGCCGAGCGCGTCGACCTGGGCCGCCCCGACGAACGGGTAGCTGAGCACCTCGACGAGACCGGCTGCGGCGAGCGCGTCCGCGACGGCCCGGCGCACCCGCTGCCCGCGCGTGAGCCCGCGGCCCGTGGGCGCCGGCGGCACGACGGAGGGGATCGCGTCGTAGCCGCGCAGGCGCGCGACCTCCTCGACCAGGTCGACGCCCGACTGCAGGTCGGGCCGCCACGTCGGCACGTGGACCGTCCACGAGACGCGGGTCCCGTCCTCGCCGGACAGGTCGCCGGCGGGCACCTCGACCGCGCACCCGATCGCCTCGAGCGTCGTGCGCACCTCGTCGGCCGTGTACGGCACGCCGACGAGCCGCGCCGGGTGCGTCGGGTCGAACGCGACCGGCGCCGGCGGCGTGGTGGTGTCGACGTCCGTCAGCGCGTCCTCCACCGTCCCGCCGCCGTACTGCACGAGCAGCGCGGCGGCACGGGCGGCGGCGACGCGCGGCAGCCGCGGGTCGACGCCCCGCTCGAACCGCTTGGACGCCTCGGACGACAGGCGGTGCCGCCGCGACGAGCGCGCGACCGACACCGGGTCGAAGTGCGCCGCCTCGAGCAGCAGGTCGGTGGTGCCCTCGCCGACCTCGGTCTCCGCACCGCCCATGACGCCGGCGATGCCGAGCACCCGCGCGCCGCGGCCCCCGGCCGAGTCGGTGACGAGCAGGTCCTCGGGGTCGAGCGTGCGGTCGGTGCCGTCGAGCGTGGTGAGGCGCTCGCCGGGCTCGGCGCGCCGCACGACGACGGGCGCGGTGAGCGTCGCGAGGTCGTAGGCGTGCATCGGCTGGCCGAGGTCGAGCATCACGTAGTTCGTCACGTCGACCGCGAGGCTGATCGGGCGCATGCCCGCCCGCGTGAGGCGCTGCTGCATCCACGCCGGCGACGGGCCGTGCGCGGCGACGCCCCGCACGACCTGCGCGACGAAGCGGTCCGCGCCCGGCACGCCGTGCACGGGGCGCGCGTCGTCGACCTCCACCGCGAACCCGGCGGGGCGCGGCGCGTCCTCGTCGC
The DNA here is from genome assembly GCF_042667215.1 of Cellulomonas sp. NPDC057328. NCBI lineage: Bacteria > Bacillati > Actinomycetota > Actinomycetes > Micrococcales > Cellulomonadaceae > Cellulomonas > Cellulomonas sp. NPDC057328. Next base: position 2,024 of record NZ_JBHUZW010000096.1, read on the forward strand.
CCACGGGCAGGCCGGGGTCGGTGAAGGCGGCACCCGTCGCGTGCCCGTACTCGCGCGCGACGCCACGCATCGAGAAGCAGTAGCCCCGGTCCGGGGTCACGTTGATCTCGAGGACCTCCTCGCCGAGGCCGAGCAGCGCGAGCGCGTCCGCACCGGGCGCGGTCACGTCCGCGCCGTAGCCCAGGCGCTCGAGCACGATGATGCCCTCGTGGTCCTCGCCGAGGCCCAGCTCGCGCGCCGAGCAGATCATGCCGTCGGACACGTGCCCGTACGTCTTGCGCGCGGAGATGGGGAACGGCCCGGGCAGCACGGCGCCGGGCAGCGCGACGACGACGCGGTCGCCCGCGGCGAAGTTGTGCGCGCCGCACACGATGCCGCGCGGCACCGTCGGGTTCCCCGCGTCGTCGAGCGCGTTGTGCGCGCCGACGTCGACGTGGCACCAGTTGATCGTCTTGCCGTTCTTCTGCGGCTCCGGCGTCAGGTCGACGACCTGCCCCACCACGACGGGCCCGGTGACGCCCGACGTGTGGACCGCCTCCTCCTCGAGCCCGACGCGCACGAGGTCGGCGGCGAGCTGCTCGGCGGTGAGCCCGGCGGGCAGGGCGACGTGCTCGCCCAGCCAGCCCAGCGGGATGCGCGGCATGTCAGATCACCGCCCGGAACTGCGTGGAGAAGCGGACGTCGCCCTCGACCATGTCGCGCATGTCCGCGATGCCGTGGCGCAGCATGAGCGTGCGCTCGATGCCCATGCCGAACGCGAACCCGGAGTAGCGCTCCGGGTCGACGCCGCAGGCGCGCAGCACGTTCGGGTTGACCATCCCGCACCCTCCCCACTCGATCCAGCCGGGTCCGCCCCTCTTCTGGGGGAACCACAGGTCCATCTCCGCGCTCGGCTCCGTGAACGGGAAGAACGACGGCCGCAGGCGCGTGCGCGCCTCCGGGCCGAACATCGCCCGCGCGAAGTGGTCGAGCGTGCCCTTGAGGTGCGCCATCGTCAGGCCCTCGTCGATCGCGAGGCCCTCGACCTGGTGGAACACCGGCGTGTGCGTCGCGTCGAGCGCGTCCGTGCGGAACACCTTGCCCGGGCACGCGATGTACACGGGCACGCCCCGCTCGAGCAGCGTGCGCGCCTGCACGGGCGACGTGTGGGTGCGCAGCACGAGCCCCGACGCGTCCGCCGGGACCTCGGGGTCCTGCGGCGCGACGAAGAACGTGTCCTGCATCTGCCGCGCGGGGTGGTCGACACCGAAGTTGAGCGCGTCGAAGTTGAACCACTCGGCCTCGAGCTCCGGCCCCTCGGCGATCTCCCAGCCCATGGCGACGAAGACGTCGGCGATGCGCTCGGACAGCGTCGTCAGCGGGTGGCGCGCACCCGCGGGCCGACGGTCGGCCGTCAGCGTGACGTCGACCGCCTCCTCGACGAGGACGCGGGCGTCGCGCTCCGCCTCCAGCTCGGCCGTGCGGGCGGTGACCGCGGCGTTGACGCGGCCGCGCGCCTGACCGAGCAGCTTGCCGGCGGTCGCCTTGTCGGCACCGGGCAGGCCGCCGATCGCGCGGTTCGCGCGCGCGAGCGCGCTCTGCTCGCCCGTGTGGGCGAGCCGCGCGGCCTTGAGCGCGTCGAGGTCGCCGGCGGCGGCGACGTCGGCGAGCGCGGCGTCGACCGCGGCGGCGACGCCGTCGGCGTCCAGCGGGGACAGGGGTGTGTCGGTCATCAGGACCTTCCAGGACGGTTCCGGGCGGCCTCCACCCGCGCGGGGCGAGGGGGCCGGCGGTCGCACCGGGCCGCTGCGGGCACGGGACGACCGGTCGGGCAGTCTAGTGGCGCCCGTCCCGGGGCCGGGGGCGGCGTCCGCGCGTCAGCGCCTCGACGACCGCCGTGGGCGCGGCGTCAGCCGCGCGGCCCGGGGACGGGCCCGGGAAATCGACGACCACGCGGGACCGCCGGGCGGGCGGCGGCACGCGTGCGGGTCGAGGACATGTCGCCATGGTGCCACGCCGGGGCCGCGCGCCGTGGGCTCATTCGACGGCGGCTCCCGACGCCGTCGGCGCGGGTCACCCGCCGAGGGCGTGCTCGCGGACCGTCGTGTACAGCGGACCGCCGCCGCGCCCCTCGCCCGGACGCGACTCGACGAGCGTGATCGCGTGCACCCACCACGCCGGACCGTCGTACACGGCGAGCGCCTGCGCGACCACGTCGACCGGGTCCTGCGGGAGCGCGTCGGGTGCCCGCTCACCCGGCCCGCGGGCGCCGCGCACCTGCCCGCGCCGACGCGGCGGGCGCGACCCCGGCCGCGCGCGGCCGACGGTCAGGTGCGGCCGGTTGCGCGCCCGCTCGTCCGGCCGGGCGCCGACCGCGTCCCCGACGGCACGCGCCCCCGCCGCGAGCCGGTTCATCGCCTCGACGTCGCCGCCGACGCCGACCCACAGGGTCCGGTGCGAGAACACCCCGGCGCCGCGCAGCGCCAGCTCGAACGGCGCCGTGCCCGCCGCCAGGTCGTCCAGGCCGGTCGCGAGGTCGTCGGCGAGCGCGTCGGGCACCGAGCCGTAGAAGGCGGCCGTGAGGTGCCAGGCGTCGCGGGCCGTCCAGCGCACCGCCTCGTCGCCGCCCGGGCCACGGGGTCGCACGGCGGCGAGTGCGAGGTCGAGGTGGTCGAGGACGTCGGTCGGGGGCCACACCGCGGCGAACAGACGCATGCGGCCAGCCTGCCAGGTCGGTCGGGACGCCCGCGTCCGGACGCCCGACGAGGACGTCAGCGCTGGGCCCGGGCCGACGCGAACAGGCACACGGCCGCGGCCGTCGCCAGGTTGAGCGACTCGGCACGGCCCCGGATCGGCACGCGCACGACGGCGTCGGCGAGCGCCCGGTCCTCGTCGCTCATCCCCCACGCCTCGTTGCCGAACACCCACGCCGTCGGCGCGGCCAGGTCCGGCACGCCGGCGGGTGCGCGACCGGCGACGTCGAGCAGGCCGTCGAGATCGTGCTCGCCGCGGCCGTCGGCGGCCAGGACGGCGAGCCCGGCCGCACGCAGGTCCGCGACCACGTCCGCGAGCTCGCCCCCGGTCGCGACGGGCAGGTGGAACAGCGAGCCGGCGGTGGAGCGGACGACCTTCGGGTTGTGCAGGTCGACGCTGGCGCCGGTGAGCACGACGCCGTCGGCGCCGGCGGCGTCGGCGGCGCGGACGACCGTGCCGGCGTTCCCCGGGTCGCGCACCTGGGCGAGCACGGCGACGAGCCGCGGCCCGCGCGCGAGGACGTCCGCGCGCGTCGGGACGACGGCCTCCACGACGGCGACGAGCTGCTGCGCGTCCGGGCTCATGGCGTCGAGGACCTCGGCCGTGCCGGCGCGCACGCGGACGCCGGCGCCGCGGGCGGCGTCCACGACGTCGGCGTACCGGGCGCCGGCGTCGGGACCGACGTACAGCTCGCGGACCCGAGCGGGCACCTCGGCGACGGCCTCGCGCACCGACTGCGGCCCCTCGACCAGGAACGCGCCGGCCCGGCGCCGCACCGAGCGCTGCGCGAGCGCGCGGACCTGCTTGACGCGCTCGGCGCGCGGGTTGGTCATGGTCTCGTCGGACATCGTGACCATTGTGGTGCCTCGCCGCGTGCGGCCGGGACGCACGGCCCGGGACGCGCACGGCCGCCGCCGACCCGCCCACCGTGTGCACGCCGGGGAGACAGCACCGCCCCCGGCGCCACGAGGGCGACGGGGGCGGTGCGAGCAGTGCGACGGCTCAGGCGGCGGCCGGCGCGTTGACGTCCTCGGGGAGGGCGTCCTTGGCGACCTGCACCAGGGCGGCGAAGGCGGCGGCGTCGTTCACGGCCAGGTCGGCCAGGACGCGACGGTCGACCTCGACACCCGCGGCCTTGAGGCCCTGGATGAGGCGGTTGTAGGTCAGGCCGTTCTCGCGCGACGCCGCGTTGATGCGCTGGATCCACAGCTTGCGGAAGTCGCCCTTGCGCGCCTTGCGGTCGCGGTAGGCGTAGACGAGGGAGTGGGTGACCTGCTCCTTCGCCTTGCGGTACAGGCGCGACCGCTGACCGCGGTAGCCGCTGGCCTTCTCGAGGGTCGAGCGGCGCTTCTTCTGGGCGTTGACCGCCCGCTTCACGCGTGCCACGTGATGCTCCTTGCTTGGGGTCCGGGGCCGGACGCTCCCCGCGGCGCCTCGTGGGCGCCGCCGGGGTCAGCGGCCGAGCAGCTTCTTGATCTTCGGGGTGTCGGCGGGCGAGACGACGACGTCACCGGCGATGCGGCGGGTGCGACGGCTCGACTTGTGCTCCAGCAGGTGACGGCCGCCGGCCTGCTCGCGCATGACCTTGCCGGTGCCGGTGACCCGGAACCGCTTCTTGGCACCGGAGTGCGTCTTGTTCTTCGGCATGGCTGCCGTCTCTCCTTGTCGTTCGCATCGCACGGTCGTGCGACTCGGGGTCAGCGGGCGTCCTGGCGGACGCGCCGGGGTGGGTCAGCTCGCGTCGTCACCCGACGCCGCACCGCGCGGACCGGGCCGCGGGGCCGGCTTGGGTGCCGCACCCGGGCGCGGGCCCGGACGGGCACCGGTCGGTGCGGGCGCCGACGGCCGCGGGGCTGCCGGACGCGGTGCCGGCGGACGCGGGGTCGACTCGGGTGCCGGACGCGCGGCCGGGCTCGGCGCCGCGGTCCGCGGGGCGGCGGCCGGGCGGGCTGCCGGCGCGGGACGCGACGGGGCGGACGACGCCGGGCGCGAGGCGGGTGCCGGACGCGAGGGCGCGGACGGAGCCGTCCGCGCGGGCGCCGACGGGGCGGTGCGGGCCGGGGCCGCGGCACGGGCCGGGGCGGGACGCTCGGGCGCCGGGGCGGCGGCGGGTGCCGCCGGGGCCGTCGTGACCTCGGGCGCCGGCGCGGCCGGGGCGGGGGTCGCCTCGTCCGTCGTGACGTCCTCGGCCTCGTCGACCTCGTCGACCGGCTCGGGACGGGCGGGCCGCTCGTCGCGCGGCTGGGAGGCGGCCGCGCGCCGCTGCTCCTTCACCTGGTCGGCCTTCTTCTTGGTCGGGCCCAGCACCATGATCATGTTGCGGCCGTCCTGCTTCGGCATGCTCTCGATGAAGCCGAGCTCGGCGACGTCGGCCGCCAGCCGCTGCAGCAGGCGCACGCCCATCTCCGGGCGCGACTGCTCGCGGCCGCGGAACATGATCATGACCTTGACCTTGTCGCCGGCCGCGAGGAACCGCTCGACGTGGCCCTTCTTCGTCCCGTAGTCGTGCGGGTCGATCTTGAGCCGGAAGCGGATCTCCTTGAGGACGGTGTTGGCCTGGTTCCGCCGGGCCTCGCGCGCCTTCATGTCGGCCTCGTACTTGAACTTGCCGAAGTCCATGATCTTGCACACGGGCGGCCGAGCGGTCGGGGCGACCTCGACCAGGTCGAGGTCGGCGTCCTGGGCCAGACGCAGCGCGTCCTCCACGCGCACGATGCCGACCTGCTCGCCGTTGGGTCCGACGAGTCGGACCTCGGCGACGCGGATCCGATCGTTGATGCGGGGCTCGCTGATGTGGTGCTCCTCGGGTTCGTCGTGGTGGACCCCAGGAACGAGGAAGGCCCCCGCCCTGGGCACAGGGGGAGGCCTCGTCCGGACGGTGGCGCGCGCGGCGCGACCACCGATCAGGCCGACGGGGCTCCCGTCGACCTGAGGACTGGACCCGGTCCCTGTCGTCGGCGAGGCCGAGCGGGCGGGACCCAGGTGGGAAGGACTCCACTTGTGCACCCGCTCCACCGCGTGCCCCCGACTCCGGCACGGACACCCGGGTGAGCGGGAGGCCGTGCGGCGGGACGAGGGCGCGCGACAGCGCGGGTCAGTCGGTAACCACTGTACCACCCGGATCCCGAGGCGCCAGGGGCACGCTCCCCCGTCTCCCCGTGCCGGCCGCGCCGCGCCCTGACGCACCTCACGGCGTGTCGTCACTTGAATGATTCCAGAGAACGTGATGACCTGGGCGCATGACCGACACGGACCTGCTGCGGGACCGGGGCCTGCGGGTGACCGCCCCCCGGCTCGCGGTCCTCGACGCGCTCGAGGGCCACGCGCACCTCGACGCCGACGAGGTCCTCGGCCGCGTCCGCACCACGCTGCCTGCGGTGTCGGTGCAGGCCGTGTACGACGTCCTGCACGCCCTGACCGGCGCCGGCATCCTGCGCCGCATCGAGCCCGCCGGGCACCCCGCCCGCTACGAGCGGCGCGTCGGCGACAACCACCACCACGTCGTGTGCCGCGCCTGCGGCGCCGTCGACGACGTCGACTGCGTCGTCGGCCACGCGCCGTGCCTCGTGCCGAGCTCGACGTCGGGCTTCGCGGTCGAGGCCGCCGAGGTCACGTTCTGGGGCCTGTGCCCCGCCTGCCGGCAGGCCGGCTGACGCCCCTGCCGCCCCCGTCCCCCGCCGCCCGCGCGCGGCGGGTCGCTGCACCCCGGGCTGCGCCCGGACCGAGGAGAGGAACCCGCTTGTCCCACGTGCCCCCCACCACGACCAACGCCGGCGCGCCCGTCGCGTCCGACGCGCACTCGCTCGCGGTCGGCGCCGACGGCCCGATCGTCCTGCACGACCACTACCTGGTCGAGAAGCTCGCGCACTTCAACCGCGAGCGCGTCCCCGAGCGCGTCGTGCACGCCAAGGGCGGCGGCGCCTTCGGCACGTTCACCGTCACCAACGACGTCTCGGCGTACACGCGTGCCGCGGTGTTCCAGCCCGGCGCGGCGACCGAGATGCTGGCGCGCTTCTCCTCCGTCGCGGGCGAGAACGGCTCCCCCGACACGTGGCGCGACCCGCGCGGGTTCGCGCTGAAGTTCTACACGTCCGAGGGCAACTACGACCTCGTCGGCAACAACACGCCCGTCTTCTTCATCCGCGACGGCATCAAGTTCCCGGACTTCATCCACTCGCAGAAGCGCCTGCCGGGCTCCAACCTGCGCGACAACGACATGCAGTGGGACTTCTGGACCCTGTCCCCCGAGTCGGCGCACCAGGTCACGTGGCTCATGGGCGACCGCGGCCTGCCGCGGTCGTGGCGGACGATGGACGGCTTCAGCTCGCACACCTACCAGTGGGTCAACGCCGCCGGTGAGCGCTTCTGGGTCAAGTACCACTTCCAGACGCAGCAGGGCATCGACAACCTGACGCCCGACGAGGCGGCGCAGCTCGCCGGCTCCGACGCGGACCACCACATCCGCGACCTGCACGAGCACATCCAGGACGGCGACTTCCCGCGCTGGACGCTGCGCGTCCAGGTCATGCCGTACGAGGACGCGAAGACGTACCGGTTCAACCCGTTCGACCTCACCAAGGTGTGGCCGCACGCGGACTACCCGCTGATCGAGGTCGGCGTGATGGAGCTCAACCGCAACCCGGAGAACTACTTCGCGCAGATCGAGCAGGCGACGTTCGCGCCGAGCAACTTCGTGCCCGGCATCGGCCCGAGCCCGGACAAGATGCTGCTCGCGCGGATCTTCTCCTACGCGGACGCCCACCGGTACCGCGTCGGCGTCAACCACGCGCAGCTGCCGGTGAACGCCCCGAAGTCGGAGGTGCACTCCTACTCCAAGGACGGCGCCGCGCGTGTGACCTTCCCGTCGGCGGACCGTCCCGTCTACGCGCCGAACTCGGTGGGCGGCCCCGCGGCCGACCCGGCCCGCGCGGCGGAGACCGGCGGCTGGGAGTCGGACGGCGAGATGGTGCGCGCCGCCGCGACGCTGCACCCGCAGGACGACGACTTCGGGCAGGCCGGCACGCTCTACCGCGAGGTCTTCGACGACGCGGCGCGCGCCCGCTTCCTCGAGACGATCACGGGGCACGTCGGCGCCGTGAAGAGCGACGACATCCGCGCCCGCGCGGTGCAGTACTGGACCAACGTGGACGCCGGCCTGGGCGCCGCGCTGCGCGAGGGGCTCGCCGCGCTCGGCGCGCCCGTCGAGGCGGGCGAGCCCGGCACGGCGGCGGTGCCCGTCGCCTGACGCGCACCACCCGGCCCGACGGCCCCGTCCCGCACGTGCGGGGCGGGGCCGTCGCCGTCCCGGCGGGGTCGGTGGAGCGGGAGGCGCGGCCGCGGCGGGCGTCGGCGCGGACGTCGGCCGCGGGCGCCGGTGAGAGGATCGGTGCATGACCGACCCCACCGCCGAGCAGGACCAGCGCGCCGCCGAGGCCGTGCGCGACATCGCGGACGTCGCCGCCGTCGAGGTCATCACGACGGCCGCCGTCCACCTCATGAGCGCCGCCGCCGTGAAGTGCGGCCTCGCCGAGGACGGCCCGGACGGGCCGGGGTCAGCGCACCGGGACCTCGACGAGGCCCGCAAGCTCATCACCGCGCTCGCCGCGCTCGTCACCGCCGCCGCCCCCGACATCGGCAACCAGCACGCCCGGTCCCTGCGCGACGGCCTGCGCTCCCTGCAGCTCGCCTTCCGCGAGGCCTCGCCCTTCCCCGACGCGCCCGGCGACGGCCCCGGCGAGAAGTTCACCGGCCCCGTCTCCTGACGCGGCGGCGGCCGCGACGCCGCCGAGGGGCGCTGCCCCGGGTGCGCCCGCGGCCGCCCGTCGGCGGCGCAGCACGCCCGTCACCGCGAGGCCGACCAGCGCCACCGCCCCGCCGACGCCCGCGGCGGTGAGGAAGCCCGCACCGGCGCCGGCGCGGTCGATCGTCCAGCCGCACAGGGGCGCGCCGAGCGCGTTGCCGACCGTCTGCATCGTGCCGCTCCAGCCCATGACCTCGCCCCGGCGGTGCTCCGGCACGAGGCGGACGAGCGTGGCGTTGATCGACGCGAGCGCCGGCGCGCACGGCAGCCCGGCGACGACGACCGCCACCGCGAGCGCCGCCTGCCCCTGCACGAGCGCCGCCGGCACGGTGGCGACCGCGAGCAGCGCGACGAGCACGAGGGGGGACGGCTGCCGCGGGCTCGCGCCGTGCAGCAGCCCGCCCACGACGGAGCCGCCGGCCCACAGCGCGACCATCCAGCCGACGTCCGCCGCGCGCCCGGTGTCGGTGAGCGCCGCGACGAGGGACACGTCGGTGCCGACGAGCACGAACGCGGCGGCGACGGCGGCCAGCAGCACGACGACGAGCCGTGGGGTGAGCAGGCGGCCGCCGGCCGGTGCGGGTTCCGGCGCGGTGCCCGGGGCGCTGCGCGTCGGCGGGTCGGCCCACAGCAGCAGGACGCCCGCGCCGACCGTCGCGACCCCCACGACCGAGAGGGCGAGCAGGCTCGACCCCTGCGTCACCAGCAGGGTGCCGACGACGGGGCCGAGCATGAACGTGAGCTCGGTGAGGACGGAGTCCAGGGCGAAGGCCGCCTTCTGCTGCGCGGGCGGCACGAGCACGGCCAGGGACTGGCGCACCACCGAGAACACGGGCACGAGGAACAGGCCGCCGACGAAGACGGCGCCGACGAGCGGTCCGTAGGTCAGGTGCGGCGCGAGGAGCCACACGGCGGACTCGACGAGCACCGACGGCAGCAGGGCCCGGCGCAGGCCGAGCCGGTCGACGAGCCGTCCGCGCCACGGCGCGCCCACGGCGACGCCCACCGTCATCGACGCCGCCACCACGCCGGCGCGCGCGTACCCCTCGTGGAGCGCCGTCACGACGTGCAGCGTCAGCACGACGCCGCTCATGGCGTGGGGCACGCGCGCGACCAGCGCGACGAGGAAGAGACGCAGCACGCCCGGCAGCCGCAGGACGTCGGAGTAGGAGGACCGCACGAGCGTCGATGGTCACACGCGCGGACCGCCCGGGCCGCATCGTTTCCCGTGCGTCGACGCACCGTCGGGCGACCGGTCGGGCGTACCGGACGGACCGCCCACGCGACCCCGTGCGGGCCGTCCGTCCGCGTGACGCACCGGTGCCGCACCCCGGGCGACGGCCGGTCCCCGCCTATCCTGGCGCGATGACCGGCCCGAGCGGACCCGCCCCCTCCCCCGGCCCCCGGCAGCCCCCGCAGGAGCCGGTGTGGTGGACGCCCTCGCCGCGCCCGGCGGCGTCCGGCCCGGGAGCCGGTGCGGCAGCCGGTGCGTCGCCGGGTGCGGCGGCCGGCAGCGCAGCCGGCGGGCCCGCGGGGACGCCCGGCGCGTGGGGCACGCCCCCGCGGACCGACGCGACGTCCGCCCCCACGCCGGCCACGGCGCCGCCCGTCGGCGGGTGGCCCGCGCCGCCGCCGCGCCGGCGCGCCGTCGTCGTGCTCGCGCTGGCGCTCGTCGGCGTGCTCGTCGCGGCCGGCCTCGTCGGAGCGCGGCTCTGGACGACGACGCGCGAGTGGGAGCGCGCCGCGGCCGACTGGGAGGCGCTCGCCCGGACGCACGGCGAGGAGCTCGCCCAGGCGACGGCGGAGCTCGAGGCGACCACCGGCGAGCTCGCGGCCACGCGCGACCAGCTCGCGACGGCGCAGACGCGCATCACCGAGCTCGCGGACGAGAAGGCGCAGCTCGGGGACACCACGGCCGCGCAGCAGCAGCTGGCCGACTACCAGGCGCGCGTCTCCGAGGCCGCGGGCACGGTCGCGACGGCGCTGGCCACGTGCATCGAGGGCCAGGAGTCGCTCATCGGCTACCTCGAGGACGTCTCGCGGTACGACCCCGCGGAGCTGGCGCGGTTCCGCGCCGACGTGGAGCGCGTCTGCGGGAACGCGAGCGACGCGAACGCCGCGCTGCAGCGGGAGCTGGCGCGGTGACCGCGCACGTCCGGCACCGGGCGGGCAGGCGTCCGCGCGGGGCACGGACCGCGCCGGTGCGGCCGGCGCTCGCCGTGGCCGTCGTGGCGTCGCTGCTCGCGGCGTGCGCCGCGCTGCCCGCGCCACCGCCGCCCGTGCCGACGAGCGTGGTGCCGAGCACGGCACCCGCACCGACGACGACGGAGGCCGGGTCGCAGCTGTCCCCCGACGGCTTCGACGCGGCGCAGCGCATGGCCGTGCGGATCCGGAACATCGGCTGCGGCGCCCTGTCCACGGGGTCCGGCTTCGCCATCGACGAGCACACGCTCGTGACGAACCGGCACGTCGTGGCCGACTCCGCCCAGCTCGAGCTCAGCACCTACGACGGGCGCGACGTCGCCGCGGAGGCCGCGAGCTCGGCGGCGCTCGCCGACCTGGCGGTGGTCCGCACGGTCGACGCGCTCCCGGCGGCACCGGTCCTCGCGGACGCGGACCCGGCGATCGGCGACGCCGTCACGGTCGTCGGCTACCCGCTCGGCCGCCGGCTCACCGTCACCGACGGCCGCATCATGGGCGCCGTCACCGACCCGTTGAACGCCAACCTGGGCGAGGTCCTCGTCACCGACGCACCCGTCGAGCCCGGCTCGTCGGGGTCGGCGGCCCTCGACGCGTCCGGGCGGGTCATCGGCGTGGTCTACGCCAAGAACGCGACCGGGATGAGCTTCGTCGTCCCCGTGAGCACGCTGCGCTCGCTCCTCGCGGACGCCGCCGCGTTCGCCCCCGCACCCACCTGCGGCTGACCGGCCGCACCGGAGCACGACGGCAGGGAGCCTCCCATGACCGAGCCCACGTTCGACCTGGCCGCCCTCACGCGGGCGGCCGCCGACAGCATCTCCGTCCGCCGGGCCTTCGGGGAGGCGTACGACCAGGACGGCGCGCTGGTGATCCCGGTGGCCCGGGTCTCCGGCGCCACGGGGGCCGGGGGTGGTGGCGGCGCCGACGCGCCCGGCGGCGCCCACGGCGACGGCGGCGGCGGGGGCTTCGCCACGCACGTGCGGCCGCTCGGCGTGGTCGTCGTCGACGCGCGCGGGACGCGGTGGGTGCCCACCGTGGACGTCGACCGCGCGATCCTCGGCGGGCAGCTCGCGCTCGCCGCGGTGGCGACCGTGTGGCTGCTCGCGCGGGCGCTGCGGCGGCGCTGAGCGGCGGCCACGACGGGCCGCCGGCCCGCTCAGCCGGCCGCGTGCAGCTTCAGCTCGAGCGAGTCCACGCGCGCGGCGACGACCGGGTCGGCGGCGAGCGCGGCGTTGACCTGCGTGAGCACGCGGTCGAGCGCGGTCCGGTCCAGGCCCGGGAGCAGCCCCAGCCGCACGGCGACCTCCGCGCGCGTGCCCGGGACGGCGTCGACCGTCCGCACGAGGCGCACCGTCGCGAGCGCGGCGGCGACGGCCGCGGCCACCTCGGCGTCGACGACGCCGCCGACGACCGCCGGGCGCCACGTCTCGCCGCGCGCGAGCGCCTCGACGGCGGTGCGGGGCAGCGCGACGGGGACCGGGCCGGCCGGGTCGACGACGACGACCTCCCAGCCCTCGGCGACCGCCGACAGCGCGGCCCGCGGCACGTCGCTCGGCACGGGCCGCGCGTCGGCACGCCAGCGCCGCAGGGCGTCGACGCCCGTGAACACCGGCAGCGCCGTGCGGCCGTCCGGCGTGCGGAGCGCGACGACGCCCGCGGACGCCTCCTTGTCGACCGTGTGCGCGTGACCGTCGTGCTCGACGACGTCCGCGACCTCGAGCTCGGCGAGCACGGGCACCAGCACGCGCGTCGGCGCGAGCGCGGCGACGACCTCGCCGAGGTCGGCGGTGCCGGCGGCGTGCCGGGCGAGCACCGCCGTCAGCGCGACGTCCGCGGAGCCGTCGGGGCCGGCGGACGGCGCCGCCCGCGGCCGGGCGCGCCCCGGCACCGCCCCCCCGCGCCCGCGCGCGCCAGCGGGCGCCGGGACCCCCCCGCGGACAACCCCGTGCCGCCCAAGGCGCCCG
>NZ_JBHUZW010000097.1:0-14584 GCF_042667215.1 Cellulomonas sp. NPDC057328
GCCGCGCACGCCACCGCCGGCGGCCGCGGTGCCCCGCCGTCATCCGCCCAGCGCCTGCCGGACGATGCCCGTGAGCAGACCCTTCACCTCGTTGCCCTTGAGGATGACGACGAGCAGACCGGCGAAGCCGACCGCGGCGAGCGTCGCGATCGCGTACTCGGCGGTCGCCATGCCCGCGTCACCGGCCACGCGCCGCAGCCGCGTCACCGTCCCCGCGGTGCCGCCGCCGGGCCCCGGTGCGCTCGCGTCCCTCGTCCCGTCCGGGGACGCCGCGCCGGCGTCGAGCGCCGATCCCGGGGTCGCGCGCGTCCTCGACGCGGGCTGCCGCCCGCTGCTCCCCGTGCCCTGTGTGTCCGTCATGCCAGCTCCTTCCGTCGGCCGCGGTCGCGGCACGCGCCCGCTGCGGGCGTCGCTCACCGAGAGTCGCGGGGACGCACCTGTGCGCGGTCGGCGGCGGCGCGCCGTCGTGGGCGACACCACGCCGGGCGGGGCTGTGGTCGGCTCGCGACGGCCTCGGGCACCCGCCGGTGCCGCCGCGGGGCGACACCCGCAGGGCGCTCGCCGCCGGTGCGTCCGGCCGTTCGGTGCGCGACGACCGGTCCGCGTCGTCGTCACCACCCCAGCCCGCTCGCGAGGCCGAGCACCACGGGCACGAGCCCCAGCAGCGCGAAGGCCGGCAGGAAGCACAGCCCGAGCGGCAGCGTGAGCCGCACCGCGAGGCTTCCCGCGGCGGTCCGCACCCGTGCGCGCCGGTCGCGCCGGACCCGGTCGGCGGCGGCGCGCAGCTGCGGGCCCGGTGACGCACCGGCCTCCCAGCCGGTGGCCAGGGCGGCGCCGACGGCGGCGGCCGCGGGCGGCGCGTCCGCCCATGCCGCCGCCCACGAGCCGCCGAGCCCGAGCGTGCTGCCGGCCCGCACGAGCGCGGCGCCGTCCGGACCGCCGAGGTGCCGGCCGACCACCGCGAGGGTGCGCGGCAGCGCCGATCCCGCCGCGAGCGCGCCGGCGCACAGGTCGAGCAGGAACGCGGCGTCGACCGCCGGCGCCGCGCCGCCCCGCCCGAGTCCGCGGCCGACGCCGCGACCCGGCCACCGCACGCGCCCCCGCCGGACGCCACGCGCACCCCACCCTCCGGCGCCGGCCCGCCCTCCCTCCACCCCTGTGCCCGCTGACCCGACCGACCTCCGCGCGAGCCACCACGGTCCCGACCCGACGACGGTCGCGACCACGACGACGAGCCCGACGCCGAGCGCCGCCCCGCTCACGGGGTGCCGCCGGCGGCCCGGGCACGCCGCAGGAGCGCGCCGACCCACGCCCGCCCGGCGAGCACGAGCAGCGTCCCCAGGACCCCGGCGGCGGTGCCCGGCCCGCCGGCGGCCAGCACCTGCCACGGCCGCGCACCGAGCGCGGCCCCCACGAGCAGGCCGAGCGCGGGGAGGAGGACGAGCACCCGCGCCGTCGCGCGCGGGCCGGCCAGCGCCGCCGCGACCTCTCCGGCGTGCTCGGCGTCGGCCGCCACGGCGGCCGCGAGCTGCTCGAGCACGTCGGCGAGCGGTGCTCCGAGCTCGGCGGCGGTGCGCGCCCCGGCGAGCACGGCGTGCACGCGGGACGCGGCGGCGTCGTCGCGTCGCACGCGCACCCGCGCCCGTCGCGGACCACTCCCCCGACGCCGTTCCACGAGCGCCAGCAGGACCGGCGCAGGCGGCACGACGTCGGCGACCACGCCGGTGCCCCCGTCGGCGACCACACCGCGGCGCGCGTCGGCGGCCACGTCGGCGGCCACGTCGGTGCCCCTGCCGGCGCCACGGCCCGGAGGCCCGGCGGGTACGCGCCGCCCCGGCGACCACTCCCTCTGCAGCACGGTGGCCCACGCCGCCTGCGGCGTCGCGCCGGCCCGCAACCGCGCCGCCACGGCGAGCAGGACGCCGGCGAGGTCGCCGTCCGACGTGTCGGCACCACGCCGCGCCGCACCCCGCCGGCCCGCTCCACGCCGGGACGATCCCCGCCACCCCTGCCGCCCGGAGACCCACGCCCCGGACGACGGACGGGACCGGCGCGCGGACGCCCCGTCCGGGGTCCGACCCCGCCCGTGCGGCCACCGGCCCGGCGGCCCCGCCCCCGCGAGCACCGCGAGCGCGACGAGGAACCCCACGACCACCGTCACGACGGACTCCCGCGTTCGCCCGACGCCCCCGCCACGGCGCGGACGCCACCCGGCGGCCCCGTCGTGAGCCCGAGGCGCTCCGCGAGCCGTGGCCACCCCGGTCCGGGTCTGACGTGCCCCGCGGCATCGACCCGCAGTGCCGTCGCGACCTCGAGCTCGCCCGCGGGCGAGCGACCCACGACGCCGACCTCCGCCAGCCGCCGCCCGCCGTCGTCGCCGGCCCGGCGCACGTGCAGGACGGCGTCGATCGCGCTCACGGCCTGCGCCGCGACGGCGGCCCGGTCCATGCCCGCGAGCGCGGCCATCGCCTCGAGCCGGGCGGGCACGTCGGCGGCGGTGTTGGCGTGCAGGGTCGCGCAGCCGCCCTCGTGCCCGGTGTTGAGCGCCGCGAGGACCTCGCGGACCTCGGCGCCGCGGCACTCGCCGAGCACGAGCCGGTCCGGGCGCATCCGCAGCGCCTCCCGCACGAGGTCGGCGAGGCCGACCCCGCCCGCGCCGTCGACGTTGGCGCGGCGCGCCGTCAGCCGCACGACGTGCGGGTGGTCGGGCAGCATCTCGCCGGACTCCTCGACGAGGACGATGCGCTGGTCGTGCGGCACGCGGGACAGCAGCGCGGCGAGCAGCGTCGTCTTGCCCGCGCCGGTCGGCCCGGACACGAGCACGTTGGCCCGCCGGTCGACGAGCGCGGCGAGCACCGGCACGAGCGGGGATGCGACCGACCGGGACGCGACGAGCTCGGCGAGCGTGTACGCGCGCGGCCGCACGACGCGCAGGCTCAGCGCGGTGCACCCGTCCGCGAGCGGGGGCAGGACGGCGTGCAGGCGCGTGCCGTCGGGCAGCCGCGCGTCGACGGTCGGCGCGGCGTCGTCGAGCCGGCGCCCGGCCGCCGCCGCGAGCCGCACCGCGAGGGCGCGGACGTCGTCGGCGGTACCCAGGTCGACGTCGAGGCGCCGCAGCCGGCCGGCCTGCTCCACCCAGACGTCGCGGGGGCCGTTGACCAGCACGTCGGTGACGTCCGGCGCGTCGAGCCAGCGCTGCAGCGGACCCGCGCCCAGCAGCTCGTCCGCGACCGCCCGCACGGCTTGCGCGAGCGGGACGGGCCCGAGCAGGGTCCCGGCCGCACGCAGCGCGCGGTCGACGACGGGCGCCAGGTCGCCGGCGCACGCGGGCCGGCGCCGGAGCTCGTCCCGCACCGCGTCGACGACCGCGGGCGGCACGGTCCGCCGCGCCGGCGCGGCGTCCGCCGCACCGCCGCCCGACCGGCCACCACCGGGGTCGCCCACCGGTCCCTCCCGCACCGGTCCCTCCGGCGCCGGCCCCTGCCGCACCGCTCCCTCCCGCGCCACCCCCGTCCGCACCACCTCGGTCCCCGTCACGTCCCGAGCCCCAGCCGACGCGCCACCGCGTCGGCCACGCGCGCCGCCCGGCCGCGCCCGGCCGGCCCCGCGCGTTCGGCACGCGCGGCGAGCGCCCGGTCCCGCCCGGCGGCCGCCCACACGGGCAGGTCCGTCGCCGCGGCGACGTCCGCCGCCGCCAGCCCGCCCGGCGGGCGCCCCAGCACGACGAGCCCCACCCCGGTCCCGGCGGCGGTGAGCCGGGGTCGCAGCGCGAGCGCGCCCGCGACGGACCGCAGGTCCGCGCGCGCGACGACCACCACCGCGTCGCACGCGGGCAGCGGTGCGTGGCCGTCGACGACGTCCCCGCGGTCGAGGTCGAGCACGACCGCCCCGACGCTGCACGACACCGCGTGCAGCACGTCGACCCGGACGCCGGCCTCGACGGGGTCGGGACGCTCGCGGTCGCCGGACAGCACCGCGCACGCACCCCACCGTGGCAGCAGCGCCACGACGTCGTCGCCGCGGACGTCGCCGCCGGCGCCGCGCAGGTCGGGCCAGCGCGCACCCTCGACCCCCTCGACGCCCAGGACGACGTCCAGCCCGCCGCCGCCGCGGACCAGGTCGACGACCACCGTGGACGTCGTCCGGGACGTGCGCCGCGCGAGCAGCGCCGCGAACGTCGACGCCCCCACGCCCCCCGCCGCGCCCACGACCCCGACCACCGCCGCCCGTCGCACCTGCCGCACCACCGCACCCGCCTCCGCCCGGGGCGCCGGTCGGCACCGCCGTGGGCCAGGCTGCGCGTGCCCGCGGCGCGGCGGAGGAGCGCGGGCCACGACCGGGGGACGTCGCCCGCCGGCGCCCGGGCTGTGGTCGGCTCACCGCGCCCGGGATACGCAACCCGTGCGTCCGGCGCACGCGCGTCGGTGGGTCCCGCTAGTGTCCTGCGGATGGTCCGTGCCGCGGCGTTCTTCGACCTCGACAAGACGATCATCGCGACGTCCTCCGCGACGGCGTTCTCCAAGGGCTTCCTCGCCGAGGGACTGCTCACGCGCCGCAGCGTGGTGGCGTCGGCGTACGCGCAGCTCGCGTACCTGCTGGGCAGCGCGGACGCGGCGGCGACGGAGCGGCTGCGCGCGCAGCTGTCCCGCACGGTGACCGGCTGGGACGTCGCCACCGTGTCTGCCGTGGTGCGGGCGACGCTGCACGAGTCGATCGACCCGACGGTCTACGCCGAGGCGGTCGAGCTCATCGCGGAGCACCAGGCCGCGGGGCGCGACGTCGTCGTGGTCTCGGCGTCGGGCGCCGAGGTCGTCGAGCCGATCGCGCAGATGCTGGGCGCGGACGCCGTCGTCGCGACACGCATGGCCGTCGCGGACGGGCGGTACACCGGCGAGATCGAGTTCTACGCGTACGGGGAGAACAAGGCGACGGCGATCCGGGAGCTCGCGGCCGCCCGCGGGTACGACCTCGAGGCCAGCTACGCGTACTCCGACTCCGTCACCGACGCGCCGATGCTCGCGGTCGTCGGGCACGGGTACGCCGTCAACCCGGACCGCGCCCTGCGCCGGCTGGCCGCGGAGCACGGCTGGGGCGTGCTGACGTTCCGCCGCCCGGTGCCGCTGCGCGCCCTCGACCGGCGCGCGGGCGCGACGGTCGCGGCGGTGCTGGGCGGGGTCCTCGTCGCGACCGCCGTCGTTGTCCTGCTCCGGCGGCGTCCCCGCCGCACCCGCTGAGCCGGCGCACCGCACCCCGGTCCGCACCGCACCCCGGTCCGCACCGCCCGCCGCCGCACGCCGTCCCGACAGGCGACCCCCGCGTCTCGCGCTACGAGCACCGCGGCACCGTCCACCTGCGCGGACGCACCGCACCGTTGCCGCCCTCCGCGAGCGGGTGTAGACCGGTGCCACAACAGAACGACCGAGGGCACCCACGCGCAGGACGCCTACTTTCGGCAGGTCGACCGGGCTGGTCCCGGAGCGAACCTCTTCGTGGCAGCACGCCTGATCACCCCGGTCGTCGAGTCGGAGACGGCGCTCGGTGACGGGCGCCGTCGTCCGTGTCCGCACCCGTGCGCGCCGGCCACGACGGCCTCCCGGTGCCCCGCGCTCAGCGGCCCGGACCGAGCGCCCTCCTTCAGCGCGCCGTGTCCCCCAGCCGCCCGGCGAGGACCGCGTCAGCGACGTCGCGCGCGGCCCCGGCCCCCGCCCGCACCGCGTCCGCGTACGCCACCAGCCACCCCGCAACCCCGTCCGGCGTCCCGGCCGCGTAGCGCGCGGCCGCCGCGAGGTACGGCGCGGGCCCGGCCGCCCACGCCGGCTCGGGCAGCACCGTGCCGGTCGGGTCCAGGCCGGTCGTCGTCGTGAGCCAGCGCGCCACGGCACGCGCGACGACGCCGTTGGCCGCGGCGAACGGCCGGGCGACGAGCAGTTCCGCGTGCACGACCCCCGCGACGACGACCCCGGGCGCCGCCGTCCCGGCCACGGCCC
This sequence comes from Cellulomonas sp. NPDC057328, assembly GCF_042667215.1. Taxonomy (NCBI): domain Bacteria; kingdom Bacillati; phylum Actinomycetota; class Actinomycetes; order Micrococcales; family Cellulomonadaceae; genus Cellulomonas; species Cellulomonas sp. NPDC057328. The sequence continues at coordinate 5,988 of NZ_JBHUZW010000097.1, forward strand.
CCGTCAGCGCGGCGAGCCGTGCCGCGGCGTCCTCCGGCGCGGGTGCCGGCCCGAGCCCACGCAGGTCGCGCGCCTCCCCGCTCCGCGGACGCCCCAGGTCGACGGCGGGCAGGAGGTCCGCCGCCGCGGCGGCGTGCACGCGCGCGACCAGCTGCGGCAGCGGCAACGACGCCCCGCCGCCGCGACCGCCCAGCGGCGGCAGCGCGGCCTCGACCACCGCCTGGGCGCGCAGCGCACCCGCGGCCACGAGGTCGGCACCGTCGGCCGGCCCGCCGCCGCCCGTGGCCCACGCCCGGAGCACCTCGACACCCACCGGCGCGCCGTCGAGCGCGGCGGACGCTGCGGCCGCCCGCAGCCCCGCCTCCGCCCGCACCTCGCGCGACCGGCGCCGGAAGGCCTCGTGCCAGCGCAGCTCCTCGCACGCGGCCCGCGCGGCCGCGACGGCCTCGGCCACGGCGGGCACCGTCGCGAGCGCGGCGAGCGGGTCGCCCACGCGACCGGCCGACGCGGCGCCCACGCGACGTGCGAACGGGTCGCTCACGCCACGAAGTCCGCCTCGCCGTGGGGTACGAGCCCGGCGGCCAGCCGCGCCGCCATGCCGTCGGACATCGGCGGCAGCGCGTCGAGGTCGTACCAGCGGGCGTCGGTGTTCTCGCCGTCGGCGGGCCGCGGATCCCCCGACACCCAGCGGAAGCGGAAGGTGAGGTCGAGGTAGACGGCCCGGTCGCCGTTCTCGTACGTCACGGGACCGACGACGCCCACCCACGCGAGCCGCTCGGGCACGGCGACGACGTCCGCCTCCTCGAGCACCTCCCGGGCGGCCGCCACCGCCGGCTCCTCGCCGGGGTCGACGACGCCCGTGACGGGCGTCCACGCACCCGTGTCGGCGCGGCGCACGAGCAGGGCCTGCTCCCGGCCGGCGTGCGTGCGCAGGACCACCGCGGTCACGCCGGGCAGCCACAGCTGGTCGTGCCCCACGTGCTCGCGCAGGGCCAGGACGAACGGCGGGACGGGCACGCGCCCGATGCTACGGGCGCCGCACCGGCCGGGGCGCCGCGCCGGCCCGTCGGTGACACGATGGCGGCATGGTCAGCGCCCCGTCCGTGTCGTCGTCCATCACCGCGCGGCTCGAGGTGCGTGCCAGCCCCACCGCGGTCTCGGACCTGACGACCGCGATCGAGCGCGCCGGCGGCATCGTCACCGCCCTGGACGTCACCGCGTCGTTCCACGAGGCGATGACGGTCGACGTCACGTGCGCGACCCGCGACGTCGACCACGCGGCCGACGTGGTCGCCGCCCTGGAGGCGCTCGAGGGCGTGACGGTCAAGCGGGTGTCCGACCGCACGTTCCTCATGCACCTGGGCGGCAAGCTCTCGATCGAGTCGAAGGTGCCGCTGCGCAACCGCGACGACCTGTCCATGGCGTACACGCCGGGCGTCGCCCGCGTGTCGCAGGCGATCGCCGAGCGCCCGGAGGACGCCCGCCGCCTGACGATCAAGCGCAACACCATCGCCGTCGTCACGGACGGCACGGCCGTGCTGGGCCTCGGCGACATCGGGCCGCTGGCGGCGCTGCCCGTGATGGAGGGCAAGGCGGTGCTGTTCAAGCGGTTCGCCGACATCGACGCGTTCCCCATCTGCCTCGACACCACCGACGTCGACGAGATCGTCCGGACCGTGCAGGCCATCGCGCCGGTGTTCGCGGGCATCAACCTGGAGGACATCTCGGCGCCGCGGTGCTTCGAGGTGGAGCGGCGGCTGCGGGAGGCGCTCGACATCCCGGTGTTCCACGACGACCAGCACGGCACGGCGATCGTCGTCGTGGCGGCGCTGACGAACGCGCTCACGGTCGTCGGCAAGCGGATCGGCGACGTGCGCGTCGTCATGTCGGGCGCGGGCGCGGCCGGCACGGCGGTGCTCAAGCTGCTGCTGGCGGCGGGCGTCCGCGACGTCGTGGTGACGGACATCGACGGCGTCGTGCACGCCGACCGGCCGGGCCTGTCGCCGTCGCTGCGGTGGACGGCCGAGCACACGAACCCGCGCGGCGTGACCGGCACGGTGCACGACGCGATCGTCGGCGCCGACGTGTTCGTCGGCGTCTCGGCGCCGGACGTCATCACGGCCGACGACGTGGCGCGGATGGCCCCGGACGCGATCGTGTTCGCGCTCGCCAACCCGCGCCCCGAGATCGACCCGGACGAGGCGGCGCGGCACGCCGCGGTCGTCGGCACGGGCCGGTCGGACTTCGCCAACCAGATCAACAACGTGCTCGCGTTCCCGGGCGTCTTCCGCGGTTTGCTCGACGCGCAGTCGCACACGATCACGGAGCCGATGCTGCTCGCCGCGGCGGAGGCGCTCGCGTCGGTCGTGCGGCCCGAGGAGCTCAACCCGACGTACATCGTGCCCAGCGTGTTCAACCCGGAGGTGACGACGGTCGTCGCGGCGGCCGTGCGGCGGGCGGCCGGCGCCGAGGGCGTCGCCGCGGAGTCGGCCCCCACGACCGGGGAGATCGCACAGGTGCGCCCGGCCGCGCGGTGACGTCCACCGCACGACCGGGCGCCCCGCGCCGGCGTCAGCCCTTGACGGAGCCGAGCATCACGCCGGACACGAAGTACCGCTGCACGAACGGGTAGACGCACAGGATCGGCAGCACGGTCAGCACCATCGTCACGGCCTGGATGTTCACCGAGATCGACTGCGTCGCCGCGCTCTGCGCCGCCGCACCCTCCGACGCCGCCGACGACGCGCCGGCGATGAGGTTGCGCAGGAACATCGTCACCGGCTGGCGCTGCTGCTCGTCGATGTACAGGAACGCCGTGAACCAGTCGTTCCAGTACTGCACCGAGTAGAACAGCACCATCGTCGCGATCACCGCCTTCGACAGCGGCAGGACGATCCGGCCGAAGATGCCGAACCAGCCGAGCCCGTCGATCTGCGCGGCCTCCTCGAGCTCGCTCGGCAGGTTCTCGAAGAACGACTTCATGACCAGCAAATTGAAGATCGAGATCGCGCCGGGCAGCACCACGGCCCACAGCGTGTTCTTCATGCCCAGCGACGAGATGAGCACGTAGTTGGGGATGATGCCGCCGTTGAAGAACATCGTGAACACGGCGAACCCGATGAGCAGGCCACGCCCCCGCAGGTGCCGCTTCGAGAGCACGTACGCGTACGTGGTGGTCAGCGCCATCGCGACGACCGTGCCGACCACCGTGTAGAGCACGGTGTTGCGGTAGTTGGTCCAGAACAGCGGGTTCTCCGCCACCGCCCGGTACGTGTTCAGGTTGAACCCGACGGGCCAGAAGCTCACGTCGCCCGACCGGATCGCCGCCTCGCTGCTGAAGGACTGCGCGACGACCGTGAGGAACGGGTACAGCATCAGGCCCATGACCAGCACGAGCGCCGACACGTTGAGCCACGTGAACACGCGGTAGCCGCGGGAGTCGCGGGCCCCGACCGGCCGGACGGGCGTCGGCGGCTTCGGCGCCGTCATCTGCGTCACCACAGGCTCGCTCCCACCGCTCGTCGTGAGATCAGGTTCGCCGAGAGGATCATGATCAGGCCGATGACGGCCTGGAACAGGCCGATCGCCGCGGCGTAGCTGAGGTTGTTGGAGACCAGGCCCACCCGGTACAGGTAGGTCGAGATCACGTCCGCCGTCTCGTACGTCAGCGGGTTGTACAGCAGCAGGACCTTCTCGAACCCGACGTTGAGGAAGGTGCCGACGTTGAGGATGAGCAGCGTGATCATCGTCGGCCGGATGCCCGGCAGGGTGACGTGCCACGTCTGCTGCCACCGGTTCGCGCCGTCGATCCGCGCCGCCTCGTAGAGCGACGTGTCGACCGTGGTCAGCGCGGCGAGGTAGAGGATCGTGCCCCAGCCGACCGTCTGCCACATCTCCGAGCCGACGTAGATGGCGCGGAACCACTCGGGCCGCTGCAGGAACGGCACGCCCTCGCCGCCGAGGCCCTCGATGACCTGGTTGACCGTGCCCTGCAGCGAGAACAGCTGCATGAGCATGCCGACCACGATGACGACCGACAGGAAGTGCGGCAGGTACGAGATGGACTGCACGACCCGCTTGAACCGGCGGGAGCGCAGCTCGTTGAGCATGAGCGCCAGCACGATCGGCAGCGGGAAGCAGACCAGGAGCGTGAGCGCCCCGAGGATGATCGTGTTCGTGAACACCGCCCAGAAGGTCGGGTCGTTCATGAACATCGTGATGTAGCGCAGCCCGACCCACTCGTCGCCGAAGATGCTGCCGCCCGGGCGGAACCGCCGGAACGCGATGGCGTTGCCGGCCATGGGCAGGTAGCGGAAGACGAGCAGGAAGATCACGGGCGCCGCGGCGAGCGCGTAGAGCGGCCAGTCGCGGCGCAGCGTCGTGCGCCACGGCACCGGCCGGCCCCGGGGGGCGCGCACCTTGCCGCCACGGCGCCGCGGCGGGTCCGGGGCGACGTCGTCCACCGCGATCTCCTCGGTGGCCACCCGCCCCGTGGGTGCCAGGACCCGGGTCGATCTCATGTCTCACTCCTTCGTGAGGCCCGGTGGGCCGGGACGTGCCCGGCCCACCGGGGTGGGACCCGAGGTGTCAGCCGTTGTTCTCGGCGAACCGCTCGCGTGCGCCGTTGTACAGGTCCACGTACTGCTGCAGACCCTTGGCCTCGAGCTCGCCGACGAACGCGTCCCACTCGCTCAGCGGCCGCTCGCCCAGGATGAAGCGGAGCGTGGCCGTGTCGACCGTGTCCTTGAGGGGCGTGCCCAGCAGGGACGCCTGCTCGAGGTCCGCCTCGGACAGCGGGGCCGGCGGGTTCGGGTCCAGCGGCGTCCGGGTCGACAGGACGTCGTCGATGTACTGGACGGCCTGGTCGGTCGCGTACGACTCCTTCAGCGCACGCGACTCCGTCGCCTCCGCGAGGAACGTGCTGAAGCCCAGGTCCTTCTGGATGTCCGTCGGGGCGCCCGGGTTCAGGTTGAAGATGTCGAGGCGGTGCTCGGGGTCGAGCGTGTACTCGTCGCCGGACTTCGTGAACGTCTCGCCCTCGACGCCCCAGCGGAGCATGTCGCGCGCCTCCGGCGAGTAGTACAGCCAGTCGAGGAACTGGAGCGTCGCCGTGAAGTGCGGCTTGCTCTCCGCCTCCTTGGTGATCATGAAGCCGTGCCAGAAGTTGCGCGGCTCGACGATGGCACCGGCCGGCCCGGCGGGCGGCGGGACCTGCACGACCTCGTAGTTGCCGGGGCCGACGGTCGCGTCGAGGGCCTGCGACCACTCGATCGCCGTCCCGCTCGCACCGGAGCCCGCGAAGGCCTTGCCCTCCGAGACCAGGCGCTCGACGCGCTCGACGGCCTCCTGGTCCTGCACCGTGAACGAGTCGGGGTCCAGCAGCCCGTCCTGCACGAGGCCGTGGAAGAACTCGACCATCTCCTTGTACTCGTCGGACGCGGCCGCGTACTCCAGCTCGCCCTTCTCCTCGTCCCACTGCATGCCGTCGCCGAAGCCCCAGCCGGCCTGCGTGCCGAAGCCGCGTGCGGCGTAGTTCAGCAGCGAGTTGCCCTGGAACGCGTCCTGGAGCGGGTAGGAGTCGGGGTACTGCTGCTTGAGCTGGAGGAACGCCTCGCGGAAGCCCTCCCAGTCGTCCGGGATCTCGATGCCCGCGGCGTCGAAGATGTCCTTGCGCACCAGCAGCGTGAACATCGGGACCGACACCTCCTGCAGGCCGGGGAGCATGTACAGCTCGCCGTCCTCCTGGCGCAGGTTGTCGACCATCTCCTGCAGGTCCCACTCCTCCACGTACTTCTGGAAGTGCGGCATCTCGTCGAGGTACTTGCTGAGCGCGACGACCGAGCCGGACGCGGCGAACTGCTTCTCCTCACCGGTGTAGACGAGCGGGATGATGTCCGGTGCGTCGCCCGCGCTGATGAGGAGGCTGCGCTTCTCCAGGTGGTCGCTCAGCGGGATGTGCGTCGTCTTCAGCGAGACGTTCGTCTGCTCCTCCAGGACGTCGAAGAACTGCCAGGAGTCCTTCACCGTCACCTCGGGCCAGTCGGTCCACAGGATCGAGAGCTCGAGCGGCTCCGTCGCGGTGAACTGGTCGCCGGCCGCGTACTCCTCCATCGCGCCGGTCCGCTGCTCCTCGGTGGCGTCGCCACCGTCCCCGCCGCCGCTGCAGGCGGCCAGCGTCAGCGCGACGCCCGCGGCGACCGCCGCCGCCGCGCGCGTGGTCCGCGGCCGACGCCTTCCGTCGATGCCCGCACGTGTCATCTGGCTCTCCTCGTTGAGATCCGTCCCGGGGCGTGCCCCGGTGCTGCTGCGAAAGTCCGACCACCGCCGGAGCGACCGGGACGCGTACCGAGGATTATCGATACACCTACCGGCGTGCGGGGAATCTATGCGCCCCGGCGCGCGGGGTCAACGGTCTGCCGGGCGGCGCAGCCTCGGACGGGCGTCGGCGCCGCGGACGGGCGTCGGGGCCGCGGACGGTCAGGCGCTGGAGCCGCGGACGACGAGCTCCACCGGCGTCGTCAGCCGCACCGGCCCCGACTCGTCCCCCGCCAGCCGGCGCTCCAGCAGCGACACCGCCTGCTCCGCGAGCCACTCGCGGCCCGGGTCCACCGACGTCAGCCCCGGCACCGCGAACGCGCTGCCCCGCAGGTTGTCGAAGCCCACCACGGCCACGTCCTGCGGCACCCGCAGGCCGGCCTCGTGCAGCGCCGCCAGGACGCCGTACGCCATCTCGTCGGTGACGGCGAACACCGCGTCGGGCCGCAGCCCGCGGGCGAGCGCGTCGGCCACCACGTCGCGGGCACCCTCCGCGGTGTACAGCGCGCCGCCGAGCAGGAGCCGCTCGTCCGGGACCAGGCCCAGCTCCTCGTGGGCGGTCCGCCACCCGCGGGTGCGCAGGCCCGAGGTGTCGTCCGCGACGCCGTCCGCGCCGGCGACGTCGACCGCGGCGCCGTCGACGACCGCCACCCGCCGGGCCCCGCGCTCCAGCAGGTGCCGGACCGCGAGCCGCGCCCCCTCGTGGTTGCCGATGCTCACGTGGTCGAACTGCGGCGGCACGTCCTGCTCGCCCAGCAGCAGCAGCGGCTGCGCGAGGCGCAGCGCGTCGACCTCGTCGTAGGTGAGGCCGACGGCGCTCAGCACCACCGCGTCGTACTGGCGCAGCCGCGCCTGCGAGAGCAGCGACAGCTCGCCCTCCTTGCTGGCCCCCGACTGCGCCACGACGAGGTGGCGGCCGTGCCGGGCGACCTCGGCGGCGAAGCACGCGGCGAGCTCGGCGAAGTACACGTGGTCGAACCGCGGCACGATCAGGGCGACGGTGTCGACGCGGCCGGCGCGCAGCCGGCGCGCGGTCAGGTTGATCTCGTACCCCAGCTCGTCGACCGCCTCGAGCACCCGCCGGCGCGTGGCGTCGCCGACCCGCGGACGGTCGTTGAGGACGTTCGAGACCGTCATCTTCGAGACCCCCGCGAGCCGGGCGACGTCGCTCATGGTCGCCACCCGCGCGCCCCTGCCCACCGACGGTGCCACTCTCTCGTCCTCCTGGGTCCGGCGCGGCCGCCGGGCCGTCCGACGCCGCCGCGGGGCCCACTGTGGCAGGCGGGACGACCGTCCGGGGCCACGTCCCGCGCACGCGCTCCCACGGCGCGCCGTCGACCCGCCCTTTCGTCCCGGGTGCGCGGCCCGTGCCGCCGCGACGATGTCGGGGTGCTGACCATCCCCGCGGCCGTCGCCGCGCACGCCGACGCCGCCGCGCACAAGGTCGCCCTGCTGCGCACGCCGGGCCTGCTGCTCGTCCGGACGGTGCTCGCGGGCGCCGCCGTCGGCATCGGCGTGCTGGCCATGGTGACGGCGGGCGGGCCGCTCGTCGTCGCCGGGTCGCCGTGGGCGCCGCTCGTCGGCGGTCTGGTGTTCTCCGTGGCGCTGGCGGTCGTGCTGGTCGCGGGCGGCGAGCTCGCCACCAGCGCCATGATGGTGCTCGCGCAGGGCGTGCTGCTGCGGCGCGTCGGCGGGGGCCGCGCGGGCGTCACCCTCCTGGCGTACCTCGGCGGCAACCTGCTCGGCGCGGCGACGTTCGCGGCGCTGGTGCACGCGTCCGGCGTCGTCGCACCCGGCACCGCGGCGGGCGAGGCGCTCGCCCGCCTCGTCGCGCACAAGGCGGAGGCGACGACGGGCGAGCTCCTGGCGCGCGGCGTCCTCTGCAACGTGCTGGTGTGCCTCGCCGTCTGGTGCTGGGGGCGGCTGGGACCCGGTGCGGCCGGTCTGGCGATGGTCGCCGGGTGCGTCACCGTGTTCGTCGCCGCCGGCCTCGAGCACGTCGTCGCGAACATGACGACGTTCTCGCTCGCGCTCTACGGCGACCTGCCGCACGCGACGCTCGCCGAGGCCGGCCGCAACCTGCTCGTCGTCGGGGTCGGCAACACGCTCGGCGGCGCGGTGCTCGTCGGGGCGGCGTACGCGTACGGGGTCCGGCCCGCGGACGACGCCGCGCGGGCGCACGCCGGCGCCGCGGTGCCGCTGCCCCCGCCGGTCGCCGCGGAGGGCCGCGCGGAGGTCGTCCGCCGCAGACCGCGCGGGCCGGGCGGCCGGCCCCCCCGCCG
>NZ_JBHUZW010000098.1:0-14451 GCF_042667215.1 Cellulomonas sp. NPDC057328
CCGCCACCCCCCGGGCGGCGTGCGGCCCGGCCCCCTTCTCCCGACGCCCGCGGCGCACCCGCCGGCCCGGACCGACGCAGGAGCAGCGATGACCGACACGTACCTCGAGCTCGTCAACAGCGGGCTGACCAAGAAGCTCGCGCAGCAGCTCGGCCTGCCGCGCCCCGCACGTCTGCGCCGCTACCGCCCGGGGCAGCCGCTCGTGGACGGGCCGGTGCTCGTGCTCGGCACCGGCCCGGACGCCGACGCGGTCGCGACGCTGCTCTCGTCGCCCGCCGGCGGCCCGGCGTCCCCCCGCCCGGACGCGCCGGTCGTGCTCGACGGCTGGGACCTCGACGTGCACCGGCACCCGACGCCGGACGTGCGCTACGCCGCCGTGGTGCTCGTCCTCACCGACGTCGCGCACCCGGACGACCTCACGGCGCCCGTGCTCGCCGCGGCGTCGACGCTGAAGACGCTGCGCCCCGCCGCGCGCGTCGTGACGGTCTCGCGGCCCGCGCTGGAGACGGACGCGCCCGCGGTCGCCGCCGCCCGGCAGGGCGTCGACGGGTTCTTGCGCTCGCTGGCCAAGGAGCTGCGCGCCGGCGGCACCGGCAACGGGCTGGTCGTCGCCGCCGACGTGCCGGTGACGGCGCCCAGCGTCGTCGCGGGGCTGCGGTTCCTGCTGTCGACGCGGTCGGCGTTCGTCGACGGGCAGCTGCTCGAGGTCGACTCCGACGCGGGCGAGCTGCCGACGGACTGGGACCGGCCGCTCGCCGGCCGGGTCGCCGTCGTCACGGGCGCCGCGCGCGGCATCGGCGCCGCGATCGCCGACGTCCTGGCGCGCGACGGCGCGACGGTCGTCGCCGTCGACGTCCCCGCGGCGGGCGAGCAGCTCGCCGCCGTCGCCAACCGCGTCCGGGGCACCGCGCTGCAGCTCGACGTCACCGCCGACGACGCGGGCGAGCGCATCCTCGAGCACGCCCGCGCGCGGCACGGCCGCCTCGACGTCGTCGTCCACAACGCCGGCATCACGCGCGACAAGCTCCTCGCCAACATGTCGGACGACAGGTGGGCGTCCGTGCTGGCGGTCAACATCGCCGCGCAGCTGCGCATCAACGAGGCGCTGCTGACGTCCGGCGACTTCGCGGACGCGCCGCGGGTCGTGGCGCTCGCGTCCACGTCCGGCATCGCCGGCAACCGCGGGCAGACCAACTACGCCGCCAGCAAGGGCGGCGTCATCGGCATGGTCCGCGCGACCGCGCCGCTGCTCGCGCCGTTCGGCGGCACCGCCAACGCGGTCGCGCCCGGCTTCATCGAGACCGAGATGACCGCGCGCATCCCCGCCGTCACGCGGCAGGTGGCGCGCCGGCTCAACTCGCTGCAGCAGGGCGGGCTGCCGGTCGACGTCGCCGAGGCGGTGGCGTTCCTCGCCTCGCCGGCCGCGGGCGGGATCGTCGGGCGCACGCTGCGCGTGTGCGGGCAGAACATGGTGGGCCGGTGAGCGAGCCTCGGGAGGTGCGGCTCCCGGCCGTGCCGGGGCTCGGCGGGCTGTACGGGCGGGCGGCCGCCGGCGCGGCGCGGCTCGCGCTGCGCGGCGGGTCGCGACGGGTGTCGGCGCCGCTGCCGGACGTCGTGCACGCGGTCGACGGCGTCCGCGTCGACGCCGCGCACCTGACGGCGTACCAGCGGCTGCTCGGCGAGCCCGGCACGGACGCGCTGCCCGCCGGGTACGTGCACGTGCTGGCGTTCCCCGTCGCGACGGCGCTCATGGTCCGCGACGACTTCCCGCTGCCGCTGCTCGGGATGGTGCACCTCGCCAACCGGGTCGAGCAGCGCCGGCCGCTGCTGCTGGGCGACGTGCTGGCCGTGCGCGCGCACGCCGAGGGGATGCGTCCGCACGCGCGCGGCACGCAGGTGGACCTCGTCGTGGAGGTGCGCGGCGGTGCGGGCGACGCGGGCCGGGGCGACGACGTCGCGTGGCGCGGCGTGTCGACGTACCTGGCGCCCGGGCTGCGGCTCACGGGTGCCGGCACGGAGGAGCCGGCAGAGCGCCCGACGTTCGTGCCGCCGGCGCCCACGGGCACGTGGCGCCTGGACGCCGGCACGGGCCGCCGCTACGGCGCCGTGTCCGGTGACCGCAACCCCATCCACCTGTCGGCGCTCAGCGCCCGGCCGTTCGGGTTCCCGCGGGCCATCGCGCACGGCATGTACACGGCGTCGCGGCTGCTCGCCGACGTGGGGGCCGTGCGCGGCGAGGCGTTCGCGTGGTCCGTGGAGTTCGTGAAGCCGGTCCTGCTGCCGGGCACCGTGGCGGTCAGCACGCGTCCCGCCGACGCGGGCGGGTACGACCTGGCCGCGTGGCACCCGCGCACCGGCAAGCCCCACGTCCTGGGCACGGTCGCCCGGCTCCTCTAGCGGCCGTCCGACCGGCGACGACCTCGCCGATCCGGCCGTTACGCAGCACCACCGCCCCGCGGTGCTGCACGACGGCCGGTTCGACGCGCCGGCCGGAGGTCGGCGGCCTGATCCACGTCACCAGCCGACGAACCGACGGTTGCGCACCACCGCCGCCGGCCGACGCTGCACGACAGCCGGTTCGACGGGTCGGCCAGGGGTCGGCGGCCTCGTCCAGCGCACCAGCCGCCGAACCGGCCGTTGCGCGGCACCGGCGCCCCGCGACGCTGCACGACGGCCGGTTCGGCGCCGCGGTGAGGGCCTGGCGTCGGCGGGTGTGCGGCGTCGTCGGGCGGGTCGGGCCCGCTGCGCCTAGCGTGGCGGGCGTGCTCGTCGTCCCCAGGCCGGGACGCCGGCCGCGGCGGGCCACCGAGGAGGCACCGTGAGCACCGTGCGGCAGATGGTCGACACCTACCCCGGCGACCCGTTCGCCCCCGCGGAGGAGCTGGTCGCCTGCATCGAGGCGTGCCTGGCCTGCGCGCAGACGTGCACCGCGTGCGCCGACGCCTGCCTCGGCGAGGAGCACGTCGCCGACCTGCGCGCCTGCATCCGCACCGACGCCGACTGCGCCGACGTCTGCACCGCGACGGCCGCGGTGCTCAGCCGCCAGACCGACCCCGACCTCAAGCTGGTCGCCGCGCTGCTCGAGGCGTGCGCGGTCGCGTGCGGGCAGTGCGCGGACGAGTGCGAGCAGCACGCCGGCATGCACGAGCACTGCCGGGTGTGCGCCGAGGCGTGCCGGCGCTGCGAGGCGGCCTGCCGGGCGCTGCTCGCGTCGATGGCCTGACCGGCGCGCGGTCGGCCGCGCCGGCCGGCCTGGCCGCCTGTCGGTGGCCCGTGGCACGCTCCCGGGTGTGGACGCGACCGCCGACGACCTGGTGCCCGACGCCGACCTCGACGCGCTGACCTTCACCGACCTCGACCTGGCGGGCCGCGACGCGTCGGGCGCCCGCTTCCTCGAGTGCGCGCTCGTCGACTGCCGCGCCGACGGCCTGCGCCTCGACCACGCGCGCCTGCTCGACACCACGTGGACGGCCGTGCAGGCGGGCGACGTGCGCGCGCCCTCCTCGACGTGGCGCGACTCCACGCTCACCGACGTGCGCCTCGGGGCGCTGAGCGTGTCGGGCGGCGAGTGGCTGCGCGTGCACGTCGTCGGGGGCAAGGTGGACTACCTCGACCTGCGGGGCGCGACCGTGGAGGAGGTGCGCCTCGAGCGGGTCATGCTCGGCGACCTCGACCTGTCCGGCGCGCGCGTGAAGCGGCTGACCGTCGTCGACTGCGACGTCCGCCGGCTCGACGTCGAGAACGCGCACCTCACCGACGTCGACCTGCGCGGCGCGCGGCTGCGCGAGGCGGTCGACGGCGTCGGCGGGCTCGCCGGCGCGACGGTCAGCCCCGACCAGCTCGTCGACCTCGCGCCGCTGCTCGCGGCCCACCTGCGCATCCGGGTGGGCTGACCGCGGCGCGCGTGCGACGCCGCTCGCGGCTCACCAGCCGGCGAGCCGCAGCACCTCCGCCGCCAGGTCCGCGGTGTCCCGCCCGTCCGTCGCGACCCGGTGCACGTCCGCGGCCGCCTCGGCCTCGAGCCGCACCGCCGCCGCGTCCGAGCGCGCGACGTGGGCGGCCAGCGACGCGCCGCGCTCGCGCCGCGCCAGGCGCTCGTGCGCGGTGACGTCCGACGCGGTGAGCAGCACCGACGTGACGTGCGGACGGTCACCGACGGCCGCGGCGAGCACGTCGGCCTCGAGCACGCTGACGGTGTTGGTGAGGACGAGCCGCCGGTACCCGAGCGCGCGGTAGCGGCGCCAGACGTCGGCGAGGTTGGCCGCCGCGACGCCGTGCTCCCACGGCGCCGGGTGCGCGAGGTCGAGCGCGTCGCCCTCGACGACCGCGTGGCGGACGTCCCGCGCGGTCAGCAGGTCGTGCACGGCCGCGGCGACCGTCGACTTGCCGACGCCCGACCGCCCGCCGATCAGCAGCACGTGCGTGCGGTCGTCCGGCACCGCCTGCCCGGCCAGCCGGGCGCGCAGCCGGTCGCGGACGGCGGGCCACTCGTCGGCGAGGACGGAGAAGTACATCGACGCGCCGCGCGTGCCGTCGGGGCGCAGGCGGTGCCCGCGCAGGCGTCCCTCCGGGACCGCGCCGAGCTTGGTGACGGCCGCGAGCGAGCGGTGGTTGCGCTCGTCGACGCGGTAGGCGACGCGCGCGACCCGCCACTCCTCGAACGCGTGCGTCATGAGCAGCAGCTTGCAGGCCGGGTTGACGTGCGTGCCCCAGACCTCCGGGGAGTACCAGGTGTGCCCGACCTCGAGGCGGCCCACGGTGCGGTCGACGTCGTAGAAGGACGTCGACCCGACGACCCGGTCGGCCGCGTCGAGCACCGCGAACGGGTACCGGCCCGGGGCGGCGAGGGCGGTGGCGACCACCCGCTCCATGTCGGCCGCGGTGCGCGGCGTCGGCGACGTCATGCCGCGCCACACGGTGTCGTCGGTGCACGTGAGCAGCGGCGCCGCGTGCTCGGTGCGCAGCGGGACGAGCCGGACGCCGTGGCCGGAGAGGACGAGGTCGTGCTCCATGGGTCGAGCGTGGCACGCGCGCCGCCACCCGCTCGGCGTCGTCTCAGGTGCGCCGCTCTAGCGTGGCGTGCACACCCACGACGGAGGACCCATGACGCCCTGGTCGCTCGCCCTGCGGGACGTCCCCGCGCCCGACTTCGCCGACGCCGCGATCGTGCCGCTGCCGGCGGGCGCACCGACCGACCCCGCGATCTGGGCGGACGCGGTCTTCTCCCTCGCCGCCATGCCGCGCTGGGTGCTGGCGGCGCTCGCGGTGCGGCAGGCGCTCGTTCCGCTGCTGCGGATCCCCGCGGCGCCGCGCGACACGTTCGCCGTCGACCGGGTCGTCGGCCAGGAGGCGCTGATCGCCCACGACGACGTCCACCTCGACTTCCGCTGCGGCGTCGCGGTCGACCCGGAGGCGCGGCTGGTCCGCGTGACGACGGCCGTCCGGCTGCACGGGTGGCGCGGCCGCCTGTACCTCGCCGTGGTGCAGCCGGTGCACCCGTTGGTCGTCACCGCGATGCTGCGGCGGGCGGCGCGCCGGCTGGCCCGCTGACGCGGGGCGGTCCGCCGACGTGCCGCGTGACGGTACGTCGGCGGGTCGCGCCGCTCAGTCGTCGACGGCCGGCCCGCAGGCGGCGGCAGCGGTGGCCGCGAGGTGGTCGAGGCCGCGGACCTCGACGAGCGGGCGGGTGTCGTCGACGACGGACCAGCAGCCGTCGACGACCTCGTACCCCGCCTGGGTGCCGCGGTCGACGAGCGCCGCGACGGCGGCGACCAGGCGGTCGACGTGCTCGGCGGTCGTCCCGACGCCGATCGACGCGCGCACCGCACCCTGCGACGCGCCGAGGTGCGCGAGCAGCGGGTGCGCGCAGAACCGGCCGTCGCGCACGCCGATGCCGTGCTCGGCGGACAGGTACGCGGCGACGAGGCCGGGGTTGAGGTCGCCGATGGTGAATGTGACGACGCCCACCGGGTCCGGGGAGTCCGGCCAGATGCGGGCGACGCGCACGCCGTCGACCGCGCTCAGGCCCTCGACGAGCCGGGCGCGCAGCGCCTGCTCGTGCGCCTCGAGGGCGCCGGCGGGCAGCTCGGCGAGCGTCTCGCACGCCTGCGCGAGCGCGATGGCGCCGATGACGTTGGGCGAGCCCGCCTCGTGCCGTGCGGGCGCCGGCTGCCACAGCGTGCGGTCGGTGCGGACGTCGCGGACAGCGCCGCCGCCCGCGAGGTACGGCGTGCCCGTGTCGAGCCAGTCCCGTCGGCCGACGAGCGCGCCCGCGCCGTACGGCGCGTACGTCTTGTGCCCCGAGAACGCGACGTAGTCGACGTCCGTCGCGGCGAGCGAGAAGCCGCGGTGCGGGACCAGCTGCGCGCCGTCGACGGCCACCCGCGTCCCCGCGGCGTGCGCGAGCGCGACCACGTCGTCGAGCGGCAGCGCCTCGCCCGTGACGTTCGACGCGCCGGTCAGCGCGAGCAGCGCGTACGGGGTGCGCGCGAGCTCGTCGCGCAGGGCGTCGAGCGTGGCGGCGACCGTGGGCCGCAGCGCGAGGACCGTCGCGGTGCGCGACTCGCCCGCGTGGGCGCCCGTGCCGCGCTGGACCCACGGCAGCAGGTTGGCGTGGTGCTCGACGTCCAGCACCAGCACGCGCCCGCCGTCGGGCACGACGCCGGCGAGCAGGTTGAGGCTGTCGGTCGTGTTGCGGGTGATGACGCAGACGTCGTCCGCGCGGGCGTCGACGAACCGCGCCACGGCCTGGCGGGACGCCTCGTACAGCGCGGTCGACACCTGCGAGAGGTACCCGGCGCCGCGGTGCACGGACGCGTACAGCGGCAGCACCTCGGCGACGCGCGCGGCGACCGGCTCGAGCGCCGGTGCGCTGGCCGCGCAGTCGAGGTTCGCGTAGGTGCGGCTCGTGCCGTCGACGAGCGGGACGGTCGTGGACGCCCCGACGACGGGCAGCAGCGGCCCGCTCCCGGCCGTGGCGCGCGCGCCCGTCGGGGGCGTCGTGGCGGCGGACGACGTGCCCGACACCTCGTCGGCACACGCGAGCAGCTCGGTGATGGTCGTCATGGCAGCCTCCTGGACCCGGGGACCCGGCAGGGAGGTCCCGCGCTTGCCGGCACCGGACGGTGCGCGGCCAGGTCGTCACCCGGGGCACCCCACCGCGGAGGAGGGTTGCCGGCCAGCGAGCCGGGGCTTCGCGCTGGCGCTCATGACCTGGGTCGAGGATCGGCGCGGGCGCCGGGAGGTGTCAACGCGGACACGCGGGCGGTCTCTCCATGCGAGACGCGGGGTCTCACCGCTGCGGAAGGGCAGCGATGTGCGTCACAAATATGCGGATATGCTCCGGCGATGCGGACGACCCTCAACATCCCCGACGACCTCTACCGCGAGGTCCGGACCACCGCCGCCGCGACCGGACGCACGGTGACGTCCGTGGTCGAGGAGGCGCTGCGCGCCGCGCTCGCACGCCACCGCGCGGAGCAGGCCGGCGCGCGGGCCCCGTACGTCGTCGCACCGTCCGGCACCGGCGGGCTGCTGCCCGGCGTCGACCTCGACGACTCGGCGGCCCTGCTGGACGCGATGGAGGGGCGGTGATCCTCCCGGACGTGAACGTCCTCGTCGGGGCCTTCCGCGCCGACGCCCCGCGCCACGACGACCTGCGCGGGTGGCTCGAGCGGACCGTCGGCGGCCCCGAGACCGTGGGGCTCACCGACGCCGTGCTCGGCGGCACGGTGCGTGTCCTCACCCACCCCCGCGTCTTCGCCCGGCCGACGCCGCTCGCCGAGGCGCTCGCGCAGGTGGACGCGCTGCGGGGCCACCCCGACGTCGTGCGCGTCCTGCCGGGGCCGCGGCACTGGGACGTCGTCGCCGAGCTGTGCCGGGCCGCGGACGCGCGGGGCAGCCTCGTCGCCGACGCCCAGCACGCCGCCGTGGCCGTCGAGCTGGGGGCGACGTGGGTGTCGCAGGACCGCGACTTCGCGCGGTTCCCGGGCCTGCGCTGGCGTCCGGCCGTCACGGGGTGACCGCGCCGGGGTGAGACGGCCCGCGCGCGCCTGCGCCGCTGCCGTAGCATCGCCGACGACCATCCAGAGCGGCCGAGAGATCTGGCTCGACGACGCCGCAGCAACCCGCGGGACCCGCACGGGCCCGGACGAGGGTGCTACCGCCAGGACCGATGGAGGACGCATGACCGTGCAACCACGTCCCGCCGACGGCTACGCCGGCGACGTCACGCCCACGGAGGCCTGGGAGCTGCTCGACGGCCACCCCGACGCCGTGCTCGTCGACGTCCGCACGGACGCCGAGTGGCGCTACGTCGGCGTGCCCGACCTGCGCGCGCTCGGCCGGCAGGCGGCGCTCGTCGAGTGGGTGTCGTACCCGACGGGACGCCCGAACCCGCGGTTCCTCGACCAGCTCGCCGCCACCGGCGTCACGCCGGGCGACGGCCGGCCCGTGGTCTTCCTCTGCCGGTCGGGTCAGCGCTCGATCGGCGCCGCGCAGGCCGCGACCGCCGCCGGGTACGGGCCCGCGTACAACGTCCTCGAGGGCTTCGAGGGCGCGACCGGGCCCGACGGCCACCGCGGGCACGAGGGCTGGCGCGCCGCCGGCCTGCCGTGGGTGCAGCCGTGAGCGCGCGCCGCGTCCCCGGGCCGCGCGACTGGGACGACCGCCGCACCGACCGCGCCGCCCTGCGGCCCGACACGCTCGCCGTGCGCGGCGGGCTCGTGCGCAGCGAGCTCGGCGAGCTGTCCGAGGGCCTCTTCCTCACGCAGGGGTACGCGTACGGGTCCGCGGCCGACGCGGAGGCGGGCTTCGCGGGCGACGTCGACCGGTTCCTGTACTCGCGCTACGGCAACCCGACCGTGTCGACGTTCGAGGAGCGGCTGCGGCTGCTGGAGGGCGCCGAGGCCTGCTACGCGACAGCGACCGGCATGTCGGCCGTGTTCACGACGCTGGCCGCGCTGGTCCGCTCGGGGTCACGCGTCGTGGCCTCGCGCGCGCTGTTCGGCTCCACCGTCGTGATCTTCGACGAGATCCTCGCCAAGTGGGGCGTGCGCACCGACTACGTCGACGGGCACGTGCCCGAGCAGTGGGAGGCCGCCCTCGCGACCCCCGCCGACGTCGTCTTCTTCGAGACGCCGTCGAACCCGATGCAGGACCTCGTCGACATCGCCGCGGTGAGCCGCCTCGCGCACGCCGCCGGCGCGACGGTCGTCGTCGACAACGTGTTCGCCACCCCCGTCTTCTCCCGGCCGCTCGAGCACGGCGCCGACGTCGTCGTGTACTCGGCGACCAAGCACATCGACGGGCAGGGGCGGGTGCTCGGCGGCGCGATCCTCGGTCCGGCGGAGATCGTCCACGGGCCCGTCCAGACCCTCCTGCGCAACACGGGCCCGTCGCTGTCGGCGTTCAACGCGTGGGTCCTGCTCAAGGGGCTGGAGACGCTGAGCGTGCGCGTGCGGCACCAGGCGGCGTCCGCGCTGGAGCTCGCGACGTGGCTCGAGCAGCACCCCGCCGTCGCGCGCGTCCGGTACCCGTTCCTCCCCTCGCACCCGCAGCACGACCTGGCACGGCGGCAGCAGACCGGGGGCGGCACCGTGGTGACGTTCGACCTCGCCGTGCCCGACGGCGCGACGCCCGAGCTCGCGAAGAAGACGACGTTCGGCGTGCTCGACGCCCTGCAGGTCGTCGACATCTCCAACAACCTCGGCGACGCCAAGTCGATCGCGACGCACCCGGCGACGACCACGCACCGCAAGCTCGGCGCCGCGGGGCGCGCGGCCGTCGGCATCGGCGAGACGACGGTGCGCCTGTCGGTCGGGCTCGAGGACGTCGAGGACCTGCGCGCCGACCTCGAGCGCGGGCTGAGCACGCTCTCGAGCTGACGGCCCACCGGGCCGGTCCCCCCGAGCGCACTCGGGGGGACCGGCGGGGCTGGGCCGTCCCACCGGGGACGGACCTCGCCGGACGGCGGCGGTCCCCCGGGTGGGCGCGGCCCGCGGACGCCGGCGGCGAGGCTGGGCGCGTGAGCACCTCTCCCTCCAGCACCGTGCCCGGCACGGGCGTCGCACCCGGCACCGTCGCGCCCGGCACCGTCGCGCCCGGCACCGTCCCCGCGCCCGCCGACGCGCCCGCGGCCGCCCCCCGCCGGGGCATCCCCGCCCTCGACGTCCTGCGGGGCCTCGCGCTCTGCGGGATCCTCCTGCCCAACTTCCTCACCGTCGGGCAGTTCCGGTACGCGGTCGAGGACGTGCCGCCGACGTCGCTCGGCGACCCGGGCGGGTGGATCGAGCTGCTGGCGCACCAGCGGTTCTTCCCGATCTTCTCCCTGCTGTTCGGCATCGGCTTCACCCTGTTCCTCGAGTCCGCCACGCGCCGCGGCGCGCCGCACCCCCGCGTGCTGCTGCTGCGCCGCCTGCTGCTGCTCCTGCCGCTCGGCGTCGGCCACGCGTTCCTGCACCCGGGCGAGGCGCTGAGCCTGTACGCCGTGCTCGGGCTGCTCGTCCTGCTGCCCTCGTCGTGGCTGCCGCGGTGGCTGGTGGCGGCCGGCGGCGTCGCGGGCGTCGCGCTCGCGCTGTGGCAGTTCGAGGGCGGCATGCCGATGATCCCGGGGGTCTTCCTGCTCGGCTCGGCGCTCGTGCGCTACGGCGTCGTCGACCGGATGGCGCGGCCGACGCTCCGCGTCGCGGGCCCGCTGTTCCTCGTGTGCGCGGCCGTGGCGGCCGTCGCGGTCCCGTGGCACGTCGGGCAGGTCGAGGACACGTGGTCGTCCCACGCGTCGGGCGTCACCGGGGTCCTCATGGCGGCCGCGTACGTCACCGGCACGGTCGCGCTGCTGGCGACGCCCGCGCGGCGGGTGCTGACCGCGGCGTTCGCGCCGCTCGGGCGGATGGCGCTGACGAACTACGTCTCCGCGACGTTCCTCATGATCGCGGCCCGGTACGCGCTCGACCTGCCGCACGCCGAGGGGTGGACGGGGATGCTGCTCGCGGCCGCGGGGATCGTGCTGCTGCAGTGGGCGGCGTCGACGCTGTGGCTGCGCCGGTTCGCGCAGGGTCCGCTGGAGTGGCTGTGGCGCCGCGGCACGTGGTGGGGTCGCGGCCCGGCCGGACGCTGACGCCCTGCCGCGGCGGCGACGACGTCGTCGTGGTCGCGCGAGCCCCCCGTCAGCGCGGGGGCAGGACCGCGTGCAGGCGGGCGAGCGCCGCGACGCGGGTGCGCGCGACCCCGTCGAGCACGTCGCGGCGCCGGTCGACCGCCGCCCGCAGCGTCGCGACGTCCGCGTGCACGCGCAGGGCCTCGAGGACCGGCCGGATCGCGTCGAGCGGCGCACCCGTGCTGCGCAGCAGCTGGACCGCGCGCGCGTCCCGGACGTCCGCGTCGGAGTAGCGACGGTGCCCGGTGCGCGGGTCGCGACCGGGGCGCAGCAGGCCGGCGTCCTCCCACACGCGCAGCGCGGACGTGCGCACGCCGAGGGCGTCGGCGACCTCGCCGACCGTCATCGTCGTCGCGTCCCCCGGTGGCACGGCAGGCGGCGAGCCGCTGACGTCGTCGCGCGGGGCGCCGTCGCGCGGGGCGTCGTCGCTCCCCGGGACGTCCGCCAGCTCGGCGAGCGCCCGCTCCAGCCGGTCGAGGCGCTGCCGCTCGGCGTGCAGGAGGGCGTGCTGCTCGTCGACCGCGGCCAGCGCCCCGCGGACGTCACCGGCGTGCACCGCGCGCAGCACCGACCGGGCGACGTCGCCCCCGTACCCGCCGGCGAGCGCGCGGTAGGCGAGCGCGAGGTCGGCGTGCCGGGCGGTCCAGGCGCGGTAGCCGTTCGCGGCGCGCGGCACGTCCCCGAGCACGCCGTACCCCGCGTACAGGCGGACGGCCTGCGCGGAGACGCCGGCGGCGTGCGCGACGTCCACCGTCCGCCAGCCGTCGCCCACATCGGCTCCCAGGGTTTGAGGGTTGGTCGCGGCCGGATCCTGACCTGTACACGGGGGACCCTGCACAGGAGCTTCAACCGTACGCTCGAAGCGTCGTGCCCCGGTACCGGCGCCCCGACGACTTCGGGCGCCCGCGCCGGTCCGTACCGCCGTGCCGCCCACCGCCTCCCGAGGAGCAGCCGTGCCCGACGTCATCGCCATCCGTGGCGCCCGCGAGAACAACCTGCAGGACGTGGACCTCGACGTCCCGAAGCGCCGACTGACCGTCTTCACCGGCGTGTCCGGCTCCGGCAAGTCGTCGATCGCGTTCGACACGATCGCCGCCGAGTCGCAGCGCCTGCTCAACGAGACGCACAGCGCGTTCGTGCAGAACTTCCTGCCGCAGAGCGCCCAGCCGGACGCGGACGCGCTCACGGGCCTGACCGCGTCGATCGTGGTCGACCAGGAGCCCATGGGCGGCAACGCCCGCTCGACCGTCGGCACCGTGACGGACGCGTACGCGATGCTCCGGCGTCTGTGGGCGCGCCTCGGCACGCCGGCGCTGGGCACGCCGACGGCGTTCTCGTTCAACGACCCGCGCGGCTGGTGCCCGGCGTGCGAGGGCGTCGGCTCGGTCGCGGCGATCGACGAGGACGCCCTCGTCCACCCCGACAAGAGCCTCAACGAGGGCGCGATCGACTTCCCGAACTACCAGGTCGACGGCTGGTACTGGAAGATCTTCGTGAGGTCCGGGTTCTTCGACCCCGACGCCAAGGTCGCCACCTTCACGCCCGAGCAGCGCCGCATCCTGCTGCACGGCCCCGAGGGCAAGGCCCCGAAGGTCGACGTCGGCGGCGCGTCGTTCACCTACGAGGGGCTCATCAGCAAGCTGCGCCGCTCGTACCTGACGAAGAACCCCGAGCAGCTGCAGGGGCACGTGCGCACGGCCGTCGAGCGCATCTCGACGCGCGGCGCCTGCCCCGAGTGCGACGGCACGCGCCTGAGCGAGGCCGCCCGGGGCAGCCTCGTCGCCGGCCGGTCCATCGCCGAGTGCACGTCGATGCAGGTCAGCGAGCTCGCGCGGTGGGTGCGCGACCTCGACGCCCCGGAGTACCGGCCGCTGGTCGACGACATCGCCGACCGGCTCGACGCGCTCGTGCACATCGGCCTCGGCTACCTCAGCCTGTCCCGCGAGAGCACGACCCTGTCGGGCGGCGAGTCGCAGCGCGTCAAGATGGTCCGCCACCTGGGGTCGGCGCTCACCGACGTCACGTACGTGTTCGACGAGCCCAGCACGGGGCTGCACCCGCACGACGTGCACCGCATGAACGAGCTGCTGCGGGCGCTCACGGACAAGGGCAACACCGTGCTCGTGGTCGAGCACAAGCCCGAGGTGATCGAGATCGCCGACCACGTCGTCGACGTCGGCCCGGGCGCCGGCGCCGCGGGCGGGCGGGTCGTCTACGAGGGCGACGTCGCGGGGCTGCTGACGTCCGGCACGGTGACCGGCCGGCACATGGCCCGTCACCAGCCGCTCAAGACGGAGCCGCGCACGCCCACCGGGACGCTGACGGTCGCGCACGCGACGCTGCACAACCTGCACGACGTCACCGTCGAGATCCCCACCGGCGTGCTCGTCGCCGTCACGGGCGTCGCCGGGTCCGGCAAGAGCTCGCTGGTCCGCGGCGTCCTGCCGCGCCAGCACCCGCACGCCGTCGTCGTCGACCAGGCCACGACGCGCGGCTCCCGGCGCTCCAACCCCGCGACCTACACCGGCATGGCCGACCACGTCCGCAAGGCGTTCGCCAAGGCCAACGGGGTCAAGCCGGCGCTGTTCAGCGCGAACTCGGAGGGCGCCTGCCCCGCGTGCAACGGCCTCGGCGTCATCTACACCGACCTGGGGACGCTCGAGCCGATGAAGAGCCCGTGCGAGACGTGCGGCGGCCGCCGGTTCACCGACGAGGTGCTGGGCCTGACGCTGCGCGGCGCGTCGATCGCCGACGTGCTGGAGATGTCCGTGGTGGACGCGCGCGCGTTCTTCACCGAGCGCACCGAGAAGCCGATCGCGACGATCCTGTCCGCGCTCGAGGACGTCGGCATCGGGTACCTCACGCTCGGGCAGCCGCTGTCGACGCTGTCCGGCGGTGAGCGCCAGCGCCTGAAGCTCGCGATCGAGCTGGGCTCCCCCGCCGACCTCTACGTGCTCGACGAGCCCACGAGCGGCCTGCACATGGCGGACGTCGACCGGCTCATCGCGCTGCTCGACCGGTTCGTCGACGCCGGGTCGACCGTCGTCGTCATCGAGCACAACCTCGACGTCGTCTCGCGCGCCGACCACGTCCTCGACATGGGCCCGGGCGCCGGGTCGGACGGCGGCACGGTCGTGTTCAGCGGGCCGCCGGCCGCGCTCGTCGACGAGCCCGCGTCGCTCACCGGGCGTGCGCTGGCCGTCCGGCACGGGCTCGTCGGCGCCGGGGTCTGACGCGCCGGGGTCTGACGCGCCGACGTGCGACGCGCCACGGCGCGGTCCCGGGCGACCGGGACC
>NZ_JBHUZW010000099.1:0-14458 GCF_042667215.1 Cellulomonas sp. NPDC057328
CCGCACGCCGCGGAGCGCGGCGACGCCGGTGAGGGCGTCGCCGAGCCCGAGCGCGCGCAGGACGACGACGTCGCCCGCCGACGTGCCACCCGTGGGAGCGTCGCCCGTCACGGCCAGGAGCTCTCCCCGGACGCCATGACGAGCAGCTCGCGGATCTCCGAGCCCACGGGCTGGCGCAGCGCCGTGATCACGGCCCCGGCGGTGGCGCGGGGGTCGTTGAGGTCGGCGTCGGGGCCGGGCTTGTACTGCTCGGTGCGGCCGTCGAAGAACGCGGTCCGCATGCCGCCCGGGATGAGGCAGGTGACACCGACGCTGCCCGCCAGCTCGGCGGCCAGCGCGTGCGAGAAGCCGCGCACGGCGAACTTCGAGGCGCTGTAGGCGGTGGCGTCGCTCATGCCGCGCAGCGCGAGCGTCGACGCCACCGTGACGACCGTGCCGCGCACCTTCTCGAGATACGGGATCGCGGCGCGCACGACCGCGACGGTGCCGAACAGGTTGACCGCGACGACCTTCTCCCACGTCGCCGTGTCGATGTCGACGAGCCGGCCGCACGCGTCGGTGCCCGCGGCCGTGACGACGGCCGTCGGCTCGCCGACCTGGCGGACGAGCTCCTCGACGGCCGCCGCGGCCGCCGTCGAGTCGGACAGGTCGACCTCGACGTGCGGGACGTCGGCCGCCGGGGCGACGCGGTCGAGGACCCCGACCTTCCCGCCCGACGCGAGGACGGCCTCGACGACCGCCGCGCCGAGGCCGGACGCGCCGCCCGTGACGAGGACGGTGCCGACCTCGCGGGGGGCGAGCAGGGCGGGGGAGTCGTTGGTGCTGGTCACACGGTCTCCTTGGTGGTGGTGCCGGTGGCCCGGGCGACGCCCGAGCGCTCGATGATCGACGTCGTCGAACGGCCGTCGAGGTAGGGGAGCAGCACGACGCGGCCGCCGTGCGCGCGCACGGTCTCCGCCTCGGGCAGCGGCGCGCCGCCGTAGTCGCCGCCCTTGGCCCACACGTCGGGGGCGAGGCGGTCGAGGGCGGCACGCGGGTCGTCCTCGTCGAAGACGACGACCGCGTCGACGCAGTCGAGGGCCTCCAGCACGCGGGCGCGGTCGGCCGCGGTGACGACGGGCCGGCCCGCGCCCTTGAGCCGGCGCACGGACGCGTCGGAGTTCATGAGGACGACGAGCGCGTCGCCGAGGCGGCGGGCCGCCTGCAGCGTCGCGACGTGGCCGGCGTGCACGATGTCGAAGCAGCCGCCCGTGGCGACGAGCGACCGACCGCCGGACCGCAGCCTGGCAGCCAGCGCGGCGAGGTCGTCGGCCCCGCCCACGGGGACGTCGTGCGCCGTGGTGGTGGGGCGGGGCGGCGCCCCGTCCTCGGGGTCGCGCGCCGCACCGACGGCGGCGTCGTCGCGCCGCCGGTACGCCTCCGCGCCGCCCGACGCCACCCACGCGCTGGCGTCGGCGACCCCGCGCCCGACCGCCTCGACCGGCAGCGCGCCCGCCGCCAGCGCGAGGGCCGCCGACGCGGCGAACCGGTCGCCGGCGCCGCAGGGGTCGCCGCCGGCCACGGCGGGTGCGGGGACGTACTGCGCCTCGCCGCCCGACGCGACGAACGCGCCGTCGGCGCTCGCCGTGACGGCGACGGCTCGTGCCCGCCACACCGCGCGCAGACGGCGCGCGAGCTCGTCGGCCGGGCCGTCGGCACCGCCGGGGTCGTCGCGCAGGGCCCCGCGGGCCTCGCCGAGGTTGGGCGTGACGAGCGTGACGCCCGGCACCGGCGTGCCGCCGCGCGGGTGCGGGTCCCACACGACGGGCCGCGTCGCCGCGGCCTCGGTGAGGAGCGCGCGCAGGTCCTCGTCGCGCGTGACGCCGGCGCCGTAGTCCGACACGAGGACGACGTCGGCGTCGGCCAGCACGCGCCGCACCGCGTCGACCGGCACGGCCCCCGGCGCGCCGGGGCCGCCGTCGTCGATGCGCACGAGCGAGTGCGCGGCGCTGCGGACGCGCACCTTGCGCCGCGTCCCGCCCTCGTGCGGCAGGGCCAGCACGTCGAGCGCACGGCCCAGGTGCTCGGTCAGGCGGCGGCCCGCGGCGTCGTCCGCGATCGGCGCGACCAGCGTGACGCGGGCGCCCTCGGCGGCGAGCAGCGCCGTGAGCCCGGCGCCGCCGGGGCTCTCGCGCACGTGCGTGACGTCGAGCACGGGCGCCGGGGCGTCCGGGCAGAGCCGGTCGACGCGGCCCTCGACGTCCCGGTCCAGCACGACGTCGCCGACCACCACCACGTGGGGGAGGTGCGCGCTCACGCGGGCACCTCCACGGCCGCGGCGACCCCGGTCCGCGCGGGTGCCGCGGGCCGCAGCGCGAGGTGCTCGTCGAGCGCCGCGCACACCGCGTGCACGGCGACGAGGTGCACCGTCTGGATGGCGGCCGTCGTCGGCGCCTCCACGGCGAGCACCTCGTCGGACAGGCTCGCGAGGGGGTTCGGGCGCGGGCCGGTCATCGACCACACGTCGACGCCGACCTCGTGCGCGCGCTCGGCGGCGCGCAGCAGGTTGACGCTGCGGCCCGACGTCGACAGCAGCACGAGCACGTCGCCGGGGCGCCCGTGCGCCTCGACCTGCCGCGCGAACATCTCGTCGATCCCGTAGTCGTTGACGATCGCCGTGACGCTCGAGCTCTCCGAGCACAGGCAGAGCGCCGACAGCGGCCGCCGCTCGCCGAGGAACCGGCCGACCAGCTCCGACGTCAGGTGCTGCGCCTCGGCGGCGCTGCCGCCGTTGCCGGCGGCCATCAGCCGGCCGCCGTCGGCGAGGCGCTGCGCGAGCGTCGCGCCCCACCGCTCGACGGTGCCGGCCTGCCGGCGCAGGCTGCGCAGCCCGTCGGCGAGCTCGGCGTCGTGCGTCTCCATCCACGTACGGGCGCTCACACCGCCACCTCCTCGACCCGGTCCGCCGCGGCGGCCGGGCTCGTCAGGGACTGGTACACCAGCTCGGTCTGCGCCGCGACGCCCCGCCACGAGTAGTGGGTGAGCGCCCGGCGCCGGGCCGCCGCGCCCATCGCGCGGCGACGCGTCGGGTCGGCGAGCAGCCCGCGCAGCGCGGTCGCGAGCGCGGCGGCGTCGCGCGGCGGGACGAGCAGCCCGGTCGTGCCGTCGACCACGGAGTCGAGCAGCCCGCCGACCGCGCTGCCGACGAGCGGCACGCCGCACGCCGCCGCCTCGAGCGGCACGATGCCGAAGGGCTCGTACCACGGGGTGGCGACGACCACGTCGGCGGAGGAGACGAGCGCGGGCACGTCGTCGTGCCCGACGCGGCCGAGCAGGTGCACGCGGTCGGCCACGCCGAGCTGCGCCGCCAGCGCCGCCAGGCGCGTCGCCTCCGGGTCGCCCGGCAGCGCGGCGGCGTCGGGACCGCCCGCCACGAGCAGCTCCGCGTCGGGCAGGTCGGCGAGCGCGTGCAGGACCGTGTCGACGCCCTTGCGCTCGACGAGCCGGCCCAGGCACACGAGCCGGTGCCGGCGCGTGCGCAGGAACGGGCCCGACGCGCCGCGCACGGGACGGAAGTGGTCGACGTCGACGCCGCACGGCACGACCCGGATGCTGGACGCCGGCACGCCGAGCCGGGTGAGCTCGCGGACCTCGTCGCTGCACGTCGCGACGACCGCGTCGACGCGCCGCCCGATCGCCGCCTCGGCGGTGATGCGCCCGGACGGGCTCGTGTCCTTGGCGCCCTGGTGCCGCCGCTTGACCGACCCGAGGGCGTGGTACGTCTGCACGGTCGGCACGCCGTGCGCCTCCGCGGCCTGCACGGCGGCGAGGCCGGACATCCAGAAGTGCGCGTGCACGACGTCGGGTGCGCCGCGCGTCGCCCAGTCGTCCGCCACCCAGGCGCCCAGGTCGGGCATCCACGGCAGCAGGTCGTCCTTGGGCACCGCGGTCGGCGGTCCGGCGGGCACGTGCACGACCTCCACGCCGGGCGCCATGGGGACGCGCGCGGGCAGGGCCGGGTCGTCACGCCGCGTGTACACGGTCACGTCGTGGCCCAGGTCCGCGAGCGCGCCGGCCAGCGCGGCGACGTGGACGTTCTGACCGCCCGCGTCGACGCCCCCCAGCACCGCCAGCGGGCTCGCGTGCTCCGACACCATCGCGATCCTCATCGCGTCGCCCCCTCGATGACCTCGTCCACGTCCGACAGGAACCGGTCCAGGCCGAACCGCTCGAGGGCGTGGGCGCGGGCGGCGAGCCCGCGCTCCTTCGCCTCGGCCGGGTCGGCGAGCCAGCGGCGGGCGGCGGCCACGAGGTCCGCCGGGTCGCTGCTGACGACGCCCGCGGCGGCCGGCACGGACTCGGGCGCCGCCGTGGTGGCGAGCACGAGCACCGGCATGCCGAGGGTCATGGCCTCCACCAGGGACAGGCCGAGGCTCGTCCACCGGTAGGGGTGCAGGTAGGCGCGCGCACCGGCGAGCTGCTGGTGCATCCGTGCCTGCGGCACGTCGTCGTGCAGGTGGTCCGCGTGCGCCGGCAGGTGCTCGGCGAGGGCGGCCATGCCCATGCCGTAGACCTCGACCGGGACGTGGTCCGCGAGGTGCAGCAGGACGTCCGTGCCGGCGACGCGCCAGCGCCGCACGGGCTCGTTGACGACGGCCGCGACCCGCTCGCGCTCCCCGGTCCACAGGTGGCCGGGGTCGGGCACGCCGTGCTCGACGACCGTCACGGGCGCGCGGCCGTTGTCCCACACGAGCGCGTTGAACCGCGTGACGTGGACGACCGGGATGTCGTCGCGGTCCGCGAGCAGGTGCCGGGTGGCCACCGGGTGCTCGACGGGTGTGTTGTGCTCGACGTAGACGGCGGGCACGTCGACGCCGGCGCGCAGGCCGGCCCAGCGCTCGAGCAGCTCGAGGTCGCGCGGCCGCTGGAGCAGGACGAGGTCGAACGGCTCGTCGCGCAGGCGCTCGAGCGGGACCTCGCGGACGCTCGCGGGCCAGTCCCACGTGCGGGCGCGGCCGAGGCCGTCGGGCGACCGGTCGGCGTCCACGGGGACGAGGTACTCGTGCGGCCCCTGGACGAACGACGTCATCCACGAGCCGTGCACGTGCCAGGCGAGGATCCTCATGCGACCACCTCCTCGGGTGCGGCGGGCACGTCGGCGACCGCGCCGACGACGGGCTCGACGGCGGGCGCGGACGCCACGGCGAGCGCGTCGACGGCGGCGACCACCTGCGCCGGCGTGACGGACGACAGGCACGGGTGGCCGGCCACGGGGCACTCGCGTGCCCGGGACCCGGCGCACGGCGCCTCCTGGTCGCCGAGCACGACGCTCGGCACCGCCCACGGCGACCAGCGGTCGGCGGGGACGACGGGGGAGAAGAGCGAGACGACGGGCGCCCCGACGGCGGCCGCCAGGTGCGCCGGGCCGGTGTTGCCGACGACGACGGCGTCGGCGCCCGCGAGCACGGCCGCCAGCCCGGCGAGCGACGTGCGGCCGGCGACGTCGACGACGGGTGCGGACGCGACGTCCGGTCCGCCGTCCGGCCGGGCCGCGACGTGCGCGGCGAGGTCCCGCTCACCGGGTCCGCCGGTGACCAGCACGGTGCGGCCGGCGGCGGCGAGCGCCGCGACGATCGCCCGGGCGTGGTCGGGCGCGGGTGCGCGCGCCGGCACCGACGCGCCTGGGTGCACGACGACGTAGCCGCCGCCCACGTGCGCGAGGGCGTCGGGGGGCAGCGCGTCGGCCGGTGCCGGCAGCGGCCCCCGCACGGCGAGGTGCCCGGCGTCGCCGTCCGGCAGGCGACCGCCCGCGGCGACGGCGAGGTCCAGGGCGGCCTCCACCTCGTGCAGGCCGTCGGGGCGGTGGTGCCGCACGTCGAGCAGCGAGCCGGGGTAGTCGACGCTCGTGCCGGCGACGAACGGCACACCCGCGAGGCGCAGCACGAGCGCGGCCGGCAGCGGGCTCTGGTGGAACGACGTGAACACCACGGCGCGGTCGTACCGGCGGCCGGCGAGCATCGCGACCAGCTCCTGCACGGCCGCCGGGTCCACGGCGGGCGGTGCGTACCCGCTCCACGGCGGGTCGAAGACAAGCACGTCGTCGACGTCCGGCAGGAGCCGGGCCGCCTGCGCGCCGCCGGGCGACGCCAGCACGTCCACCGCGTCGGCGGTCGCGGCGAGCGCCCGCACGGCCGGGCCCGTGAGCAGCACGTCGCCGTCGCTGTCGAGGCGCACCGCGAGCACGCGCGTCACGCGGCGGCCTCCGTGCCCGTGCCCACCGCCGGGTCGTGCGCGGCGCGGGCGGCAGGCCGGTGCACGGGGTCGTGCGCCGGGTCGCGGAGCGGGCCGGCGGGGTCGCGCGCGGCGAGCGCGTCCGTGGGCGTGCCGAGGACGTCGGGCAGCAGGAGGGCGAGCGCGGCGCGCAGGTCGGGCGCGACCACGGGGGCGGCGTCGACCTCCTCCGTGCGCGTGACGGGGGTGGGCACGAGGACGGTGCGGGCACCGGCGGCGAGCGCGGCCCCGACGTCCGCGCCGATGTCGCCGACCATGGCGCACTCCCACGGCGCGAGGCCCAGCTCGCGCGCCGCCGCGAGCACCATGCCGGGGCCCGGCTTGCGGCACGTGCAGCCGTCGTCGGCGGTGTGCGGGCACACCTGGACGGTGTCGAACGGGCCGACGAGCTCGGCGAGCCGCGCGTTCACGGCGTCGACCTGCTCCCGTACGAGCAGCCCGCGGCCGATGCCGGACTGGTTGGTGACGAGGCCCACCCGGATGCCGGCGGCGCGGAGCGCGTCGAGGAGCTCGCGCGCGCCGTCCACCGGGCGCACCTGCGCGGGGTCGCCGTTGTAGGGGACGTCGTGCACGAGCGTGCCGTCGCGGTCGAGCAGGACCGCCCGCACGGGCGGCCGCCACGCGGGTGCGCCGCCACGGTGCGCCAGCGTGCCGGCGACGCGGTGCCGCACGGCCGCGAACGGCAGCACCGCGGACGTCCACGCCATCCGTCGCCACTCGTCGCGCCAGCCGTCGTGGCCCGGGCGCGGGCCGGGCGTGATGCGGCGGCGCGCGAAGTCGGCGGTGAGGCCGAGCCACGCGGTGCCCGCGACGGCGGCCGCGCGCGGGCGGCCCGCGAGCAGCGCGCCGACGCCGGCCGCCGCGGAGGCCACGGTGGCGACGTGCCACGGGAAGCGGCCGCGACCCGTCTCTGCGAGGTCGCGCCAGCGGGGGCCGTGCAGCGCCCGCAGGAGCGCGTCGTCCCGGGCGCCGGCCTGCACGCGCACGCTGACGCGGTCGTCGGCCGGGCGGACGGGGTGGGTGGTGACGCGGTCGCCGGCGCGCAGCCGCCAGCCGCCGGCCCGCACGCGCAGCGCGATGTCCGCGTCCTCGCGGTACGCCCGGGGGAAGCGCTCGTCGAACCCGTCGACGGCGTCGAGCGCCGCGCGCCGGTACGCCATGTCGGCGGTCGCCCAGCGGGCGCCCTCCAGCCCGGCCGTGCTCCGCTCCCAGTCGGTCGGCGGCCGGTGCGTGGGCAGCGGCACGCGCAGGCGGGCCTGCGTCGCGGCGACGTCGGGCTCGGCGTCGGCGGCGGCCAGGTCGGCCGCGAACGCCGCGGCCCAGCCGGCGGGCAGCAGGACGTCGTCGTCGAGGAACAGCACCCACGGCGTCGCCGTGCGCCGCCACCCGGCGTTCCGCCCGGCGGCCGGCCCGCGCCCGCCGACGCGCACCACGCGCAGCGGCAGCGGCACGCCGTCGACGTCGAGCGGCGAGGTGTCGGTGAGGGGACGGTCGTCGCACACGACGACCGCCTCGGGCGCCGGCAGCGCCGGACCCGACGGACCGGCCGCGCCGAAGGGCTGGGCGGCCAGCGTGTCGAGGAGCGCGCGCAGCGACGGCCGGCCGATCGTCGGGACGACGACCGACCACGCGGGGAGCGCGGGGGAGACCTCCGGGCTCACGCCGCCGTCCCGTCGCCGGCCCGCTGCGCGTCGTCGGCGCCCGGACCGGCGGCGAAGACGTCGGCGCGACGCACGAGGTGCGGACCGAGGACGAGGAGGTCGACGGGTGCGGACCCGAACAGCTCGAGCGCGTCCCGGGGGTCGTCGACCATCGGGCGCCCCGCGGTGTTCAGGCTCGTGTTGATGACGACCGGCAGACCCGTGCGCTCGGCGAACGCCTCGATGGTCGCGCCCAGGCGCGGCTGCGTCGCCGGGTCGACCGTCTGGATGCGCGCGGTGCCGTCGACGTGCACGGCGGCGGGGATGCGGTCGCGCCACTCCTCGGCGACGCGGTGCACGAACAGCATGTACGGGCTGGGGATCGGCCCCTCGGAGAAGATCTCCGGCGCGCGGTCGAGCAGGACCATGGGGGCGACGGGGCGGAACTGCTCGCGTCCCTTGACGTCGTTCATGCGCTCGAGGTTCTCGGCGTGACCGGGGTGCGCGAGCAGCGACCGGTGCCCGAGGGCGCGCGGGCCGAACTCGCTGCGGCCGTCGAACCACGCGATGACGCCGTTCGACGCGAGCACGTCGGCGACCTCGCCCGCGAACGCGTCCGGGGCCGGGGTCGTGAACGGGACGCGCGCCGTGCGCAGCCACTGCGCCAGCTCGTCGTCGCTCCACCCGCGGCCCAGGTCGGCGCCCGGCATCGGGCGCACGGGCTCGCCCAGCTCGGCGGCGGCCTGGAGCGCGGCGCCGAGCGACGTGCCGGCGTCACCCGCGGCCGGCTGCACCCACACCTCCTCGAAGCCGCTCTCGCGCCAGACGCGCGAGTTGGCGACGCAGTTGAGCGCGATGCCGCCCGCCATCGTCAGGACGCGGTCGCCCGTGCGGCGGTGCAGCCGGCGCGCGAGGTCGACGAGGACCTCCTCGAGCCGGATCTGCACCGAGGAGGCCAGGTCGGCGTGGTCGCCGCCCCACGTGCCGTCGTCGACCCGCTTCGGGGCGAAGCGCGTCCAGTCCGGGATCTCGGCGACGAAGCCGCCGTCGTCGGTCGCGTACACGTGCTCGCGCAGCTGCTCGAGGAACCGCGGCTGCCCGTAGGAGGCGAGCGCCATGACCTTGTACTCGTCGGACGAGCGCAGGAAGCCGAGGTGCTCGGTCAGCGACTCGTAGAGCAGACCGAGGGAGTGCGGGAGCTCCTGCGTCGTGAAGACCTCGATGCGGCCGTCCTCGTAGCGGCCCGACAGGTGCGAGGCGCGCTCGCCGCGGCCGTCGAGGACGAGGACGCTGCTCGTCGGGAACGGCGACGCGAGCGCTGCGGACGCCGCGTGGGCGACGTGGTGGGGCACGTGGTGCAGGCGCGCGTTCTCGATGCCGGGCAGCGCCGTGCGCAGGAACCCGCCGACGTTCTGGGCGTAGGTGGTGCGCAGGTGGTCCCACGGGTCGTGCAGGCCCAGGTCCTCCGCCGACTTCGACAGCTCGGGGTCGAACGAGTAGGCGACGACGTCGACGTCGGCGGGCGTGAGGCCGGCCTGCTCGAGGCACCACCGCATCGACAGCTCGGGCAGCTCCCACGCCGAGAACGGCACGGGCCGCTTGCCGTGCTTGCGGCGGCTGAACCGCTCCTCCTCGGCCGCGGCGACGACCTGGCCGTCGACGACGAGGGCTGCCGAGGGGTCGTGGTAGATGGCGTTGACGCCGAGCACGCGCATGAGTGGCCGACCTTCCGTGTGTGGTCCACAGTCGTCCCGGACGGGGTCCGGCTGCAGATCAGGTACGCATCCGGGCTTCTTCCGGAGGGGAGCGACCCCGGGCCCACCTTGGAGCACTTCACCCGGTCGTGCACCTCGAACGGTTTCGGGAGTGATCGCCCGGCTTGTCCAGGGGCTTCACCTCCCGCATCCTTCGCCCCCGATCTCGTCCGACCCCCGTCCGACCCCCGTCCGACCCCCGTCCGACCCTCGGCCGACCCTCGGCCGACGCCCGTGCGGCACCCGCCGCCCACGCCCGTTCGATCGGAGAGCACATGACCACGACGTCCGACCCGACCACCGTCGCCCCGTCCGCGGGGGCCGCGTCCGTGGAGGCCTCGGCCGCGCAGGCGCCGGCCGCCGGCGCCACCCCCGAGCGGCTCGCTGCGCACGTCGTCGGCGGCCACGTCGTGGACGCGCGCGGCACGCGGGAGGTCGTCCGCGTCTCGCCGGTCGACGGCGCGCCGACGACCGTGCTCGTGCCGGCCGACGCCGACGAGGTCGCCGAGGCGGTCGGCGCGGCGTACGCGGCGCGGCGCGGGTGGCGCCGGACGGCACCGGGTGCGCGTGCCGCGGCGCTGCGGACCGCGGCCGCGCGCGTCCGCGAGCAGGCCGACGAGCTCGGCGCGCTGCTCACCGCCGACACGGGCCGGCTCCTGACGACCTCCGTCGAGTCGGCGCGCGTGGCGGCGGAGATCCTCGAGGAGGCGGCGACGACGGGCCTCGGCGCGACCGGCCGCACGCTCGCCGGCGACCCGCTGGCGCTGGACGTGGTGCGGCGCGAGCCGCACGGCGTCGTCGCCGTCATCACGCCGTGGAACGACCCGTTCCCCGCGGCCGCCGGGCTGCTCGCCGCGGCGCTCGTGACCGGCAACACCGTGGTGCACAAGCCGTCGGAGCGCAGCCCGCGCGCGGGCTGGGCGCTCGGGCGGCTCGTCGCGGAGGCGTTCCCGGCGGGCGTCCTCGAGGTCCTCAACGGCGACGGGGAGACGGGCGCCGCGATCGTCGCGGACCCGCGGGTGGCGCTGGTCGCGCAGGTCGGCAGCTCGGCGACGGGCCGGGCCATCGCGGCGGCGGCGGGTGCCCGCGGCGCGCGCGTGCTGCGGGAGAACGGCGGCAAGGACCCGATCGTCGTGGACGCGGGCGTCGACCCGGCGTGGGCCGCCGAGCAGATCGCCGTCGGCGCCTTTACGAACACGGGGCAGCTCTGCACGTCGGTCGAGCGGGTGTACCTGCACGAGGACGTCGCCGACGCGGTGCTCGAGGCGCTCGCCGGCCTCGCGCGCGACATGCGCGTCGGCGACCCCGCCGACCCGTCCACGCAGCTCGGCCCGCTCGTCGACGAGGCGCAGCTCGCGGTCGTGGAGCAGCACGTCGACGCCGCGGTCGCGGCGGGCGCGCGCGTGCTCGCGGGCGGGTCGCGGCTCGAGCGTCCCGGCGCCTTCTTCGCGCCGACGGTGCTCGACGGCTGCACGACCGACATGGCCGTGCTCACCGACGAGACGTTCGGCCCCGTGGCGGCCGTCACCCGCGTGCCCGACTTCGCCACGGCGCTCGAGCTCGCCGACACCGGCGCGTACGGGCTCGCGGCGACCGTGCTCACCCCGAGCCTCGACCACGCCCTCGAGGCCGCCGAGACCCTCGATGTCGGCACCGTGAAGATCAACGCGGTCTTCGGCGGCGCACCCGGCGGCTCCGCGGACCCGCGCCGCGAGTCGGGCGCCGGCGCCGGCTACGGGCCCGACCTGCTCGCGGCCATGACCGTGCTCAAGGCCGTCCACCTCGAGACGGCGGTGCCGCCGCGCCCCTGAGGCGTCGGCCCTGAGGCCTCGTCCGCCGGGCGGCACCGGTCGTGCGCGCGCGACCGGTGCCCGCCGGTGCGACAGTGACGGCGTCAGCAGCCACCGCAGGGAGGAGCCCACCATGAGCCGCACCGTCGCCGAGGTCGTCGACCGCGACGTCGTCACCGCCCCCGTCACGGCCACCGTCCGCGAGGTCGCCGAGCTCATGCGCGTGCGCGACGTGGGCGACGTCGTCGTGCTCGACGAGGACGAGCGACTCGCGGGCATCGTCACCGACCGCGACCTCGTCACGCGCGTCCTCGCCGCGGGCGGCTCCGGGGGCGACCCGGTGGGACAGGTGTGCTCGCCCGACCCCGTGCACGTCGATCCGTCCGTCACGGTCGAGGACGCCGCCCGCCTCATGGCCGAGCGCGCGGTGCGCCGTCTGCCCGTGGTCGACGCGGGCACCGTCGTGGGTGTCGTCTCGCTCGGCGACGTCGCCGTCGCCCAGGACGCCGGCGACGTGCTCGGCGAGATCTCCGCGGCGCCGTCCACGTGAGCGCCCGGACGTGCGCGGCGCGCGAGCCCGACCGATCCTGGGGGTGACGTCGAGCAGCGCGCGTCCGCCCGCCCGGTGGGAGGTCCGCCGGGGGACCGCCGAGGAGCTCCACCATGCACACCCACCGGCCGAGCCGATGACGCCCCCGACCGACGACATGCTCCTGGTCACCCGCCTCGACGAGCTGGTCGAGGTCGTGCAGGCGCTCGGCGGGACCGCGTACGTGCGGTTCAGCGCCGGCCCCGACACCGACCGCGGCAACCCGAGCACGGACGGGGAGAGCGGCGCGACGCTGCCCGGCCTGAGCGTCAACCGGCTCACTCCCGAGCCGTGGTGGGAGCGCCCGCCCGGCGAGTGGATGGCGCGGCAGGTGTGCCAGTACGCGCACCTCGGCGGCGGCGAGCGGTACGCGTGGGTGCTCACGGGCCGTGAGGTCGGCCGGGGTCCGGACAGCGAGCCGCTCGTCGCGGACGTCGTGCCCGTCGCCCGCCTGGCGCAGACGGCGCTGGACGAGGCGACCGACGTCTACCAGCGCGCCATGGACCCCGGCAACATGCCCGGCTGAGGGCCTGACCTGCGGCGACGTCCCCCGTGCGCGCCGCGCCCGCGGCGCCGCGCGGTGCCCGCCGCGGATCGTCCGTCCGGCGTGCGAGCCCCGCGGACCGGTGCCACGGTGGACGCATGACCGAGGAGACGACGGGCTACGACCCGGACCAGGACCCCGACACCGACCCCAGCAGCCTGAACCCCCGCGTGGGTGGCGCCGCGTCCGACGAGGGCGACGGCGCACCGGGCGGCGACCCCGACGCCGACCCGGAGAACCTCAACCCCCGCAGCACGGAGGAGGGGACGGCGTGAGCGAGGAGCTCCCCACCTCCTTCGACCCGGAGCAGCCCGACCTGCCGAGCCTGGGCGTGGACCCCGACCCGGTCCCGGACGGGCACGAGGGCGAGGCGCCGACGCTCGAGCCGCTCGACGAGGGCGACGGCGACGACCGCCGGGGCACGCCCTGACGGCGGAGCCGACGACCGCCGCCGGCCCCACCCGGGCGCACCGGGTGGGGCCGCGCGACGTCGTCACCCTGGGTCCGCTCGAGCAGGCCCGCGTGCTGGCGGTGGTCCTGGCGCCGCTGCTGGCGCAGGGGGCGATCGTGCGTCGCCCGCGCGCCACGACCGCCGCCGAGCGGCTGCGTGCGGACGCCCGCGCGGCGGACGTGCTCGAGGGGCTCGCCCGGCGGTACGACCGCCGGCCGGTCGCGGTGACCCTCGGCCGGCGCCGGCTCGTGCTGCCGCTGCACCACGACGACGGCCGCGCGGTCCTCGACGGCTCGCCGGACCCGTTCTCGCCCGCGTCGGCGGAGAAGCGCGCCGCGCTGCGGCACTTCCAACCGCGCGGCGTGCTCATCAGCCCGCTCGACGAGCGACCGGCGCTGCGCACGTGGAACGAGGACGCGCTGGAGACGGGCCGCCCGGTGCACTCGGCGGGCGAGGGGGTGGTCGGCGCCCTGCACGGCATCGCCGACGGCCTCGCGCGGGTCGCGCACGGGCGCGGCGCGCTCGGCTTCGACGACGCGGAGGAGCCGCTCTGGGCGGCGGCGCGCACCGTGACGCTCGGTCCTGGTGCCCGGCACGACACCGCCCTGGTCGACGAGCTGCAGGCGCTGCGCATGCGCGCCAACTGGGCCTTCGCCGTGCCGCAGCGCCGCGCGCTGCGGTCGCGGTTCACGCGCCGCGTCCTGGCGCACGTGCGCACCGCGCCGCTCGACAGCCTCGCGGGCGCGGGCGTCGCCCGCGGCGGCTCGCCTGCGCTCGCCGCGACGCAGGTCCCGCACTGGCTCTTCGCCTTCGACGCCGCGCGGATCGCGCTCTGGCGTGCGCTCGCCGTGGTGGCTGCGCGCCCGGCGCTCCAGGACGCCCTGCGCGCGGAGGCGGTCGAGGCCGCGGCCGCCGGCGGTGTCCGCACGCTGCCGCTCGCCCGCGCGGCCGTGCTCGAGAGCGTCCGGCTGTGGCCGACGACGCTCGCGCTGCTGCGCGAGACGGTCGCGCCCACCACGTGGGGCGACGTCGCGCTGCCGGCCGGGCACGGCGTCGCGCTCGTCAGCTCGTGGTTCCACCGCGATCCCGAGCGCCGCCCCGCGGCGGACACCTTCGACCCGGGCTACTGGCAGGGCACGGACTGGGTCGGCCCGTCCGGCGCCGACGAGGACTGGCTCGTCGTCCCGTTCAGCCTCGGGCCCGTCGTCTGCCCGGGGCAGGACGTCGTCCTGATGACGGCCTCGACGCTGCTGTCGGACCTCGTCCGCGACGTCCGGTGGAGCCCCGCGAGCCACCCGGGGCTCGCGGCGGACCCGCTGCCGCCGACGCTCGCCCACACCCACCTGCGGATGCGCGCCGCCGCGGTCTGAGGCGTCCGCGAGTCGCCGCGAGGTCGCGGGTCCGCCGCGAGGTCGCGGGC